>NZ_JAYFQR010000026.1:0-8250 GCF_034926885.1 Aminobacterium sp. | reverse complement strand
ATGTCATGGCGGGTTTACCTCCTATATCCTTTATTTTGGTTGTTTGAGCAACACCAGTATAAAGGAGAGGTGCCCGCCTTTTTCATTATCTCTTTCACTTTACCTAAGTAAACGGAACGAAACTCTGGCCCATCTACAATTTCTTCACAAAAAAGACTTTACAAAGAGAGAGGCGGGTCGTATGGTGTCTAAAAAGGAGGTGAAAGGCGATGACAACAGGAGAACCAGCACTTTCCACATGGCGAGGCAGAATAATTCTTATTCTTCTTACTTATTTCTCTGTTTTTTCTTATTCTCATATCTTTTTTATGCTGCCGCCTTTTTTGCGTAATATAGGTTTTCAGCCTCAGTGTGTTGGTTGGATTATCAGTGCCTTTTATCTTGCTGCTACTGTAACGCGTCCTTCTGCGGGATGGTTCATAGAACGTATTGGCATTCGAAAAACAATGGTTACTGCTGGAAGTATTTGTTTCTTTTCCTCCCTTTCTCTTGCTTTAACGAGGCATACTCCTGCAGTCCTTTATTTTATTCGGCTTTTTATGGGGGCAGGGTTCAGTGTATTTGTTGTAGCGACGACAACATATCAATCTCTTGTTATCCCAGAGCAAATTCGAGGAACAGCTTTTTCTATTACAAGTATAGGTGGAGTTTTAACTTCTTTTACTGTTATACCCCTTTCTGAATTTTTCATTTGTAGGGGGTGGAATTTGCCCTATTTGCTTATGGCTCCCGTAGCAGCTCTTGCTGCTATATGCATGGCCTTTTTTTTACCACCGGTGCAAGATGAACTTTCTTTCAGCCAACAGAATAAAACATCGTATCTTATGCTTTTTAAAGAGACACCTGTAAAATTCCTTTTAATTTCATGCCTTTTTTTAGGGTTAACAGATGCATCTATTGCCTATGTTTCGAGTCTTGCCTTAGGCAGAGGGCTTAATCCTTCTATTTTTATGATGGCTATTTCTGTAGGGGCTATTATCGTTCGCCTTTTCTGTACGGGAGTCTATCGCCATTTTTCACGAATGATGATTGCGGCACCTTCCTTCGGAGGAATGGGACTTGCCCTTTTCGGGGCATCTTTTGCAAATAGTAATATTGTAATTGCTCTATTTGGTCTTTTGTATGGGGCGGCAGTAGGGTATGGATACCCTACTCATCTGGCTCTAATTGGAGATATGATCCCAGAACGATTTAGGGGGCGAGCTTCTTCGATGGTTTATTTCTCGATGGATATTAGTTGGACGCTTTTACCCATATATATTGGATATGCGTCAGCATTAGTTGGCATTTCATGGGCCTTCAGAGGATTTTCTCTTTTTGCGTGTGGGGCTTCATTCTTCGTTTATTTTTTGGTCTGGAAAAGAATCAGCGAGAAGAAGGGCGTACATTTCTAGAGTAGAACGGTCTCCTGCAATTGTACGAGCTGTTTCCATCATATCAATATTGTATTCTTCATGCATGGGAAATTGATAGTCTGGATGGCGACACTCTTTTTCTGGGATAAGGCAGTCTTGAGGTTCGCAAAGTGGACATTGTATAGGGAGCTTAAAGAGGAGGATATCAGAATAACGTTTGGAGAATAGCAGCTCAAAATTTTTCATACCAAGCCATATTTCTTTTCGCCTTTCTCGTTGTATTTCTCGTTCTTCTTTTGAGAGGACAGGCAGACAAATAAGAAAGACTTTTCGAAAGTGTCGGATGAAAGTTTTACTTTCCTCAAGTGACTTTTGAATGGTATATCCACTGCTTAAGGGACACGTATGATTAAGGTTGCCCGGACAATTTCCACACCATTGGCGGGTTCCTTCTCGAATAACGATATCTTCTATATTTCCTTCCAAAATTGAAAATCCCAAAGCGTCAGATATATTTTTTTCTTTGCCAGAAAGCTCAAAAACTCTTCCCGTACCGGATTTGGGCGAATCGGGTTTCTCATGTTTTAATGCTTTTTCAATCACTGAAAGAACATCGCTAGCATTGCGGCTATAATAGACAAACGGAGTATGTAAAGCCGTGCGTAAAAGTGCGATATGGTGAAGAGAAGCGGCGGCTCCTCCGATGAGAACAGGGATGTTATTTTTATCTGCTATGACAATAATCTTTTCCATGTTTTCGAAACAGCTTGTATCAGAACACGATAACGCTATAAGATCTGGATTAGTTTTAGAGATAACTTTGTCAATTTTTTGAGCAGTAACATTTTCTCCAAGATCTATAACTGTATACCCTTTTTTTCGGAGGCATCTTGTAATTATTTCCCCTCCGACATTTTCTAAAGAGGGTGCAACTGTTCCGAAACAAATTGTTACCATACTTTTCCTCCTACAAGAATCCATCCCCAGGCGATAAAAAGAGTTGCCAGTGTAACGGGAATGCCGAGTCGTGCGTGGTCTTTCCATGATATGGAAAGTCCCATCTCTCTGGCTCCATTTATAACAATAATATTAGCAATACTTCCAACGACGAGTAGATTTCCTGCAAATGTACTGCTGAGGGCTAAGATTGGTCCAGCCATATGAGTCTTTGCGAGGGGAAGAAGGAGCATTGTTGCAGGAACATTTGAAACCATATTCGAGAGAGTAGCTGTACACCAGAATAGCCAGCTCGGATGGTGTAAAGAAATTCCAACATAGTGGAGACCTCTTTCTATAGCGTCAAGTCCTCCGACTTTGGCGAAGGCTCCATTGATAATGAACAGTCCAATGAAAAGAATGATTAGCTGCCAATCAACTAGATTAAGCGCTTTGTGAGAAGCCATTGTTCTGCTTGTAAGAAGAATGGCGGCAGCTCCTAAAGCAATGTAGTCTCGGGGGAGAGGGGAAAAGAGGAACAGGAGCATAACCCCGCTAAGTATCGTAATTCCTTTTACAGTTTGCCAAGCATGAAAAGGAAGTTCAATATTTTGAGGCAAAGAAAGGTGTTTATCCCACTTTTTTCTATATAGTAGGCATACAAGCCCCCAAAGAGTAAGAAGAGAAAGTCCCACAGGTAGAAGGACAAAAAACATATAATGAGCAAAAGGAAGATTAAGTCCTTGTCCTATAAGCATATTTTGAGGATTGCCGATAAGAGTTAAAGCAGATCCTATATTTGCAGAGCAGGCTAGCGCAAGAAAAAATGGAAGAGGGTTCAATTCTTTCCTTATACAAATTTCTCCTAAAACAGGCGTAATTGCAAGGCATACAATATCGTTTGACAGAAGAGCAGAAAGCGACCCTGATACAATAATGAGAATAGCCAGAAATTTTTGAGGAGAGCCATTGAAAGCGGCTATTTTCCGGGTTATAAGAGTGTAAAAACCTCCGAGACGAAGTTGAGCAGAGATAATCATAAATCCGAATAAAAGCATAATAGTAGAGATATCTATATTACATAAAAGTGATTCTTTGGAAAAAGGACCAGCAATAAGCAGAAAAATAGTTCCGAGTAAAACTATACCTGCTCGGTCGAGAGCTAACTTGGGAAAGCGACCGATGATCATGCCAAGATATACGAGAATGAAAATAACATATACAAGTCCATTTTCAACCATTAGAGTTGTCATGTAGAAGAGTCTAGCAGAAGATAGGAGGCAATAAAATGGGACTCCAACAAAATTTTACTTTTCTTCATTGTGCTGATTTACATCTAGATAGTCCTTTTCGAGGAATTCGCTCATATTCGCCAGTTATTGCTCAAAAATTGAGTAAAGCTGTATTTCGTTCTTTTGAAAGGATTATAGATTTAGCACTTCAGGAAAAAGTAGATTTTGTACTTCTTGCAGGGGACCTTTATGATAGCGCAGATCGAAGTCTTAGTGCTCAGATTGCTCTCAGAGAGCAACTTGTTCGCTTAAGTTATGCCGGAATTTCTGCCTATATAGTTCATGGAAACCATGATCCTCTCAATGGAGACCAGGCAAAACTAGCCCTTCCTGATAAGGTCTTTCGTTTTAAGAATGAGGTAGAAGTTTTTCCATTGCAGACAAAAGATGGTTTGAACATTGGCAATATTATTGGATATAGCTATCCAGAGAGTGAAGAGAATAAGAATATTGCTCGTAAAATGGCGGAATCTATTCAGGGTGCAGAAGGTTTTAATATAGCTCTTCTTCACTGCAATGCAGGCGGAATACAAGATTACGCGAATTATGCTCCTTGTGTTCTCGATGACCTCCGACAATCTTCAATAGATTATTGGGCTTTAGGGCATATCCATAGACCTCTTGTAATATCTCGGCAAGATCCTGTTGTTGTTTATCCAGGAACGATTCAGGGAAGAAGTATTCGTGAGACAGGGGCTCATGGATGCTATCTTGTAAAAGTCAGTGCAGGAAGGGCAATTCAATCTATTTTTTGTCCCACGGATCAGATTCGTTGGGAAGAAGAAGAAATAGATACCTCTCATTTAGAATCAGATCAAGATATTTTTGAAGCCCTCCATGCACTTCGAGAAAAACATCGGACAATAGCTGAGAAAAGAGGCATTATGCTTCGAGTTACTCTTACAGGGAATACATCTCTTTCCCGCCGTTTATCACGCGAAGGGTATTTGGAAGAAATGGCTGAAGAACTTAATAAAACAGAAGAAACGCTTTCTGATTTTGTTTGGTTTGAACGCATTCAGAATAGAGTGCATCCACTCTATCCAATAGAAAATATGCGGAAGACAGAATCATTTATTGGTGATTTTATTCGTGAAATGGATACTTTCAAGTCAGAATGTTGCGGCAGAGAAAACTTTTTCTCCGTTATAGATGAAGCACTTGGAACCACACGGTGGAGAGGCAGAGAACTTGATTCTTTTTTAGAAGAACTTAGCGCAGAAGAAATAAGAGAAATTGTTGAAAAAGCAATGGTACAAGGATTAGATGGGTTGCTTCAAGGGGAGGATAACCTCTTATGCGATTTGTAGAATTCAATATTGAAGGTTTTGGTCAGTTAAAAAATGTAACGGGTCGTTTCCCTCCAGGGTTATCCCTCATTCTTGGAGAGAATGAAAGTGGCAAAACAACCCTTATGAATTTCTTTCGCTATTGTCTTTTCGGGTGTCCTGACGGGCGTTCAAATCGTAATTTATATCTTCCTCTAGATGGAGGAAATCAACGAGGGCAGTTAACTATAGAAGCTTTCAATGGAGAGTCTTTGTGTTTGAGCATGAACGGGAAAAAAATTAGTTTTTCAGAAAAAAACAGAAAAAGGACAATTGAAGACATTTTAGGATATATAGATCAAGAAGCGTATGAGCGTATTTTTGCTATTGGGCTTGAAGATATGCAAAAAATCAAGCCACTTAACGAACAAGCAATACAGAGTCGTTTCTTTTCTGCCGGAGCTGGTTTGGGAACGGCCTCTCTCCCCGCATTCATTTCTTCACTTTTAGAAAGAGAGAAAAAACTTTATAAAGAGCAAGGTCGTGGGCGGTCTTCGACGGAAGTAAATATTCTTTTAGAGAAAATAAGGGGAGCGAATAAGCGTATAGAAAGTCTTCAACAGTATAAAGATGAGTATCTTCAAAAAAAGAAAGAGATAGAAGCAAATAGTCTTGGCATAGAAAAAATACGCAAAGAACTCTCATCTCTTTATCATGATGTATCTCTTGTTGAATGGGCAGAGAAAGCACGCACCCCGTGGGTAGAGATGCTTGAAGCCCAAAAAAAATTGAAGAAGATACAGTTTGCTATTTCTTTTCCTGATGATGGTTGCCAACGTTTTCTTGAGATGCAGAATGAAGAAATAAAAAGAAAAGAAGAATTGGAAGAACTTGAGACGAAAACATGCAAACTTGAAGAGAGATTGAAAGAGTTTGACCTCCCTTCCATTGAAAAAGTTCTTCAGTGCAAAGAGAGTATTCGTTCTATTTCACAAGACAGAAACAGAATAGTTCGAGAAGAGGAGTGTATTAAAAGAAAAGGGGATGAAATTGAAGATGATGAGCTACATCTTGTAAAAAAAATAAAAGAACTGTGTAAAGATTGGACAGTAAACGATCTGGAGTCTTTAGATGTTTCCTTTAGTATATCGAAAAAAGGAAGCGACATAAAAGAAAAAAACGACAAACTTGAGCTTCAATACTTAACGAGAAAAGAGGCACTAGAACAGGCACAAAAAGAATTAGAGGGGAAAAAGAGTCTTTATTTATCGCATGAAAACCAGGTAGAAAAAAGGAAGGAACAATTGCCCCCCATGTCTGTTGAAGAAATAAAAAAGAGCAGGTCAATTTTGCGACAAATTGTAAAAGAGCGAGATCAACTTCAAGCTCAAATGGAAGCAGAAGCAAAGAATATAGATATTTTATTGTCAAAAATGAAATATAAAAATTTGAGTTTTTTGATGATTCTTTTGGGATTTGTAATGTTAGTCTTAGGCTTTTTGGGTACGTGGTCCCCATCTTTTATAGTTGGAAGTACGCTTTTTGTTGCAGCTTTTACTCTTTTGATACCGTACATTCGCGCAAAACGGGAAATCATAATTAAAGAAGATTTTTCTTCTTCTTTACAAAAAAGAGATAAGGAGCAAGAAAAGGAGTTTCTTAGAAGGCTGCAAGAGATGAACTTCCTTTCTTCTCCACAAGAATCTGTATGCTTTGAAGAAGTAGAAGAATATATCGATAGTTGTTTTGAGAATGTACAAGCATATTTGCAATCCCTACAGCTGCGAGATGCTTTTGCAGAGGAGGTAGCATCTTGCGAAAAGAAAATGAATCATTGTCAGAGAGAACTTGATGAAACAGCAGACCTTTTACACAATCTCAGACAAGAATGGACTTCTTTTCTTGAAGAAACAGGTTCTCCTAAACAGTTGAAAATTGAGCATTGGAGTGAATTTGAAAGTCATATAAAACAGCTTCGCCAGAATCTTGAAAAAATTAAGGAGATGAAAAAAGATTACTCTTCCTCACAGGAATATATTGAGAAAAAAAGAAGACAACTTCAAACTATATTAGAAGTTTTGCCGTTGTCTTCCGTTTTTGAAAATAGCTCTCTTGTCTCTTGTATCGACACTCTTACTTCTTTGCTTGATGAGACTGAGCTACAAAAAGAGAAACTAACGGCTATAAAAATAGAAAAAGAGCAGTTAATAGAGTCTCACAAGAGAAACGTTCTTTTTTTGAGTCAAATTCAAGAAAGTAAGTTAAAGCTTTTCGAAGAAACAGGTGTCAGAAATGAGAATGAATTTACAAATATGGCTGAAAAATGGCAAGAAGCCAAGAAATTAAAAGAGGCAATTGAAAATAATAAAATGTCTCTTCTTGCTATATCTGGTGGAAAAGAACATCTAGAGCAGGTTTTAAGTCAACTTGAAAAAAGATCTCCGGCAGAAGCCCATCTCTATAAACAGGAGAAAGAGGAGAAAAAAGGATTCCTTGCAGATAAATTAGAAGAACTAAACCAAAAACAAGGTCATTTGAAAAATAGGCTCGAAGAACTCGAAAAAAATAAAGAACTTGGTGGGCTATTCTTAGAAAGAGAAGCGTTAACAGAAGAACTTCGACGTACTTTGAAAGAATGGCTATCCGTTGTTATATGTCGCTATGTTCTGGAACAAACCCGGCAAAAACATGAAAAAGAAAGACAACCGGAAGTTTTTAAAAAGGCAGGAAAATACTTGCAACTTATGACGGATGATAGATATACGCTTCTTTCTACAGCTTCGGAGCAGGGGGGCTTTTCAGTGGAACTAGAAGAAAAAAACGGATTGCTTCGCAAAAAAGAAGATATTTGGAGCAGTGGTCTTGCCGATCAAGTCTATCTCTCTATTCGGCTTGCTTTGGCGACTCTTTATGGGAAAAGGATGGAACCTCTTCCTCTTGTTCTTGATGACGTTCTTGTTCGTTTTGATGAGAAAAGACAGATAGGTGCTCTAAAAGCACTTATGGAAATTGCATTACACCAACAAGTGCTCCTTTTCTCATGTCGAAGAGATTTAGTAAACATTTTTTATCAAGCTAAGGAAAATTTAGAAAATAATGTCAGTGTTTTTACAATGAATAACGGTAGTTTTTCTCATTTAGAGGATGTAGTATGATGTAAAAATGACTCCAGTATGGATTGCTCTTTATGATCCAGATCCGAAGGCTCTTTCTATAACATACAACGTTGTGGGTTCTGTCGAAGGAATAGAAATAGTTGGTTGTAGATGGGCCAGAGTTTCGTTCCGTTTACTTAGGTAAAGTGAAAGAGATAATGAAAAAGGCGGGCACCTCTCCTTTATACTGGTGTTGCTCAAACAACCAAAATAAAGGATATAGGAGGTAAACCCGCCATGACAT
>NZ_JAYFQR010000021.1:0-1744 GCF_034926885.1 Aminobacterium sp. | reverse complement strand
TATCGGACCAAGAATCGGAGATAGGGTTGGATGAAGCTCTTCCCGATCCGGATATGCCAGAAGAGGCTCAAGCAGTTGTAGCAGAGAAGCCCGATGAGGTAGAAGTTTTACCAGAGCCGAAGGTTGAAAAGAAGGTTTCGCCAGCTGAGCCCCTTGTCTGTAGCGTATCAGCTCGTAAGGGAGAAGGAGATACGACTTATTTCGATATTGTGGTGACGAATGTTTCCGATCATGTTGTGGATAACGTATCGATGACATTAGCAGCTATCAACGAGATTAAGTCGGGAGGAGTAGGTTGGGGGCAGGGAAGCAGCAACACTATCTCGTTGTCTCCGGGGCAGTCGACTTCTGTTCCGGCCATGGCTATGGGAGATGCCCAGGGGATTCAGGTTGTGATAAGGAGTGGAAGTGGCTTTACGAAAGCTTTGGTGGCGAAATCTGTTCATAAGAAAAAGATAGTGGCTGATGGTTGTTATAGAGGTGCTTTTAAAGGACAAGGAATTTCCGGATCTCTCCAATTGACTATTTCTGGTACCTCTGTACGTGGTGTTTTGACTGGGTCATATACCGACCCTAATCAGAAGATCGTAAATAAAGCAGCTATTACAGGGTCATTTGATCCGGAGACTGGTGCTATTTCGGCAAGTTGGTCTGGAATGGCTACAGGAACAATGAAAGTTGACGGAGAAAAATATAACGTAAACGAACCTATTTCAGGTTCGTTTAGTGGGGTATATTCAAAAAAGAAACTTGCGGGGAATTGGTCTGGTGGAAGTAGTTATATCTCCTCAAGTGGACAATGGAGTGCTCAATAGGAGGAATAAATCGTCTATGGATATCTTTTCAATACAACAGAGGATCAATTCATGTCAAAAATGTCAATTATGTGCTCAGCGCCGGCAGCCGGTTATGGGAGAAGGAGACATACGAAACAAGATTATGCTTATAGGAGAAGCTCCAGGAGCGACGGAAGATGAATTAGGGCGGCCTTTTGTCGGAAGATCAGGTAACTTGTTGAGACAACTGATGGAAGAGGTAGGTTTGACACGTGAAAATTTTTTCATTACCAATATGGTGAAATGTCGTCCGCCTGAGAACAGAAAACCAACTAAAGAAGAGATTGAGGCATGTTGGCCTTTTTTAAAAGAACAGATAGACGAACTTTCTCCAGCCTTAGTTGTTACAGCTGGAAATACTCCGACACAATGGTTTTTAAATACACGAAAGGGAGTTACAGCACTACGAGGTCAATTTTATACATGGACTTTAGAAAAAAAAGAAATGCAGATTCGTCCTATTTTTCACCCGAGCTACTTGTTAAGAAATAGATCGAGAGAAAAGGGACGTCCTATTGATCTCACATTATTTGATTTACGAGAAATTGCTACTTTTCTGTAGTAAGAGTTATATTTTTTAAATCAGTAGGAGGAAGAGGATGATTTCAAGAAAGGGCATCGTTCTTCTTATTGTGTGTATATGTTTTATAGCGAGTTCGTCAGTGGTATGTGGAGAGACACCGTCGTCACATTCTTCGCAGATAGAAGAGTTTCAGCCAGATCCGATAGCAACCGCCAATGATTTTGTGACGACGTTTTTAGGTTCTTCCCCGCAGGTTTTGGGAATAGCTTCCGATACGTCGGCGCTGGCATCCATTGGGCAGAGTGTTCTCGAAGGCAACTACAAAAAGGCGATGCAACAGGTAGGTGACTTTGCTGCAGGTAAAGCTGTTTCGTCAATTCCCGTT
>NZ_JAYFQR010000012.1:0-66785 GCF_034926885.1 Aminobacterium sp. | reverse complement strand
AACGGGAATTGACGAAACAGCTTTACCTGCAGCAAAGTCACCTACCTGTTGCATCGCCTTTTTGTAGTTGCCTTCGAGAACACTCTGCCCAATGGATGCCAGCGCCGACGTATCGGAAGCTATTCCCAAAACCTGCGGGGAGGAACCTAAAAACGTCGTCACAAAATCATTGGCGGTTGCTATCGGATCTGGCTGAAACTCTTCTATCTGCGAAGAATGTGACGACAGTGTCTCTCCACATACCACTGACGAACTCGCTATAAAACATATACACACAATAAGAAGAACGATGCCCTTTCTTGAAATCATCCTCTTCCTCCTACTGATTTAAAAGAGCCTTTAACTGATCGGCAAGTGAAGAGTTAAGGGATCTAAGATTTTCAACTTCATTCACTGCCTTCTCCTTTTCTCCCTTTAAAGCCCAAACCAAGCCTAAACCAAAGTGAGGTTCTGCATATTGAGGCGCCAATGATATGGCTTCTTCAAAAGCCTTCACCGCCTCCGAATACTTTTTTAAACCAATGCGAGCCAACCCCAGATTATTTAAAGCCATAGGGAATTGTTTTTTTAATGAAAGAGCTTCTTGGGCAGCTTCTTCTGCAAGAGAATACTGCTTCGTACGAACATAAAGAGAACTCAAGTTGTTCCATGAATAAGAATAACGTGGCTCAATCTCTATAGCTTTTTTAAAGGCATCAATGGCTTCTTCCGTTTTTCCAAGCTGAGCTCGTGCAGTTCCAAGATTATAATATGCTAGATAGAATTGAGGATTAAGTTCTATCGCCTTCTGATAGTAGGCTATTTCTTTTCCACGATCCCCTTTTCGTCCCCATAAAGCCCCCAGATTAAAATGAGCTTCAGCATGAGAAGGGGCAAGTTCTACAGCTTTTTCATATGCTTTAAATGCCGCATCATACTTTTTTTGTCTGCCAGAAGTAACTCCGAGCATAAAAAACCCCTCTCCCCATTTGGGGGCAAGTTCCGTTGTCTTTTTAAACCACTGTTCTGCTTCTTTCATATTTTTTCCCTGAAAAAGAGCGCGCCCTTTACCATAGGTCAAAGCAAAAGAATCAGGAGCAATTTTTAAGCCCTGAGAATATAAGTCTGTAGCTTTATCATTTTCTTTTCTCAAAAGATATATATTCCCTAAATTTATATAAGCACCAGAATAAGATGGTTTTAGCTTTATTGTCTCCTGATAGGCTACTATTGCCTCATCTGTTCTATCAAGCTTTTCTAAAGCTACAGCCATATTATAATAAGCTTCAGGATAATCTTGACGGGCTTCAATAGCTCTCTGAAAAGTAAAAACTGCCTTTTGATATTGCCCAGCCTCAGCAAAACGCATCGCTGTCGCAAAATATTTGCTTGCTTGATCAGATGCAAAAATCGCAAAGGGGAAAACGGATAAAAACAAAAGAGATAAAAAAAATCGGGGGACCCTTCTTTTCATATACATGGGGTGTTCCTCCTCTTCGAAAAGTTAAATATTTTTATTTATTCTACTATTTCTTTTTTATATGCAAAAGAGGAACTGACATCAAAAAAGAATACGTGCTAAAATCAGTTTCCACATTGGAGAAAGGAGAATCGATAAATGAACTTTGCAGTATTCGACCTTGAGACAAACGGGTTAAAGGGTAGTTCTGTTGTTTCAGCCTCTTCCATAGTTTTTGATGATAGAGGGTATATTCGAGATATTTTCAACCGATTCTACTTTCCTACCGAAACTCCTGACATGGCTACAGAAAAAATTCATGGATTAACTGTGGAAAGAATTCATTGGTTTAGGCAGGCAGAATCCTATCCTCTTTATTTTCTTGAAGACATTAACGCCCTTCTCTCCTTTTGGAAAAGATGGCATGTATCTGGAATTATTGTTCATAACTTGGCCTTCGATACTTCTTTTCTCCCTAAAGAAGCAGTAAAGATGTGGAAATGGTGGTGTTCTATGTTGGGACTTACAACTTGGTGCGCCATTCCTAATCCGCGCAACGCAAAACTTTACAAATGGCCACGTTTAAACGAAGCGAAGATGAAAACTATTTCTCGACTTAAAACGCCAATTATCGTCAGAGAAATAGAAGAAAGTATACCGGCAGAGATGGGACATTACTCCCTTAGTGACTGTCTCGAACTGTATGGAATTTTCATGCGCGTGTGGAGTTCAGAACCAGAACTCGTTTCATTTAAAGCTTACAAGAATCAATACTTTAAGCCACAAGAAGAGCACTACACCATGCCTTTTCCAACTCAACCTGACTGTTTTGTTATACAGGGCCTTAAGTTTGCAGAAGCAATCGCGCGTATTGCCAACCTCACAGAATATTCATTTCAATTACAGACTCTTATCAACCGCTATGCGTCACTTCATGCCCCACTCGAATAAAGTCAATAAAGGTCAGGCTTTATAAGCACTTTATTAGTCTATGGAGGTATAGGAATGTATTATATTGAGAATAATAGTGTCAACCCCCGTTACAATTTAGCATTTGAAGAATACGTATATTCTCTACTATCTACATGTCAAGAAAAATTTATTCTTCTTTGGCGTAATGAGCCATCTATCATTGTAGGACGATTCCAAAACACGGCAGGAGAAATAAACGCTCCTTTTGTAAAAGAGAATAATGTTAACATTGTTCGACGTATTACAGGAGGTGGAGCTGTGTATCATGATCTTGGTAACCTCAATTATACTTTTGCCGTTCCTAACGATTCCGAGAATCCCTTTGATTTTCAAAAACATACGCAACCAATTATTGATGTATTGCAAAGCCTTGGCGTAAAAGCTGAGTTCAATAGCCGAAATGATCTCTCAATCGACGGGAAAAAATTCTCAGGGAATGCACAACATATGGATAAAAAAAGACTACTCCATCATGGAACACTTCTTTTCAACTCAGATCTTGATGTTCTCTCTCAAGCGCTGAATGTTTCAGAAGACAAATTTATTTCTAAGGCTGCAAAATCTGTTCGAAGCCGTGTGACAAATATCCTTCCGTGGCTTCCCCGTAAAATAACCATAGAAACATTTCGAAACGCAATTCTAGATCAAATGGATAAAAAAGAAGGTGTGAAAACATATCCTCTCACCCAAGATGATCATAAGAAAATAAAGAAACTTATGGAAGACAAATACAACACATGGGAATGGAATTGGGGGAAATCCCCCGAATATACAGAAAAAAAGAGCCATCGCTTTGATGCAGGGAAGGTTGAAGCCTACTTCAACATCAAAGAAGGGACAATCATTGGCTGCCAATTTTTCGGAGATTTCTTTGGTGACGAAAACATTGACGTTTTGGAAAATCATCTTTTAAACTGTCCCTATGAAGAAAGCGCTCTGAAGGAGAGGCTATCTTCCGTTCTTGTCGAAAAGTATTTTGCAGCTATACCAAAAGAGGAAATTGTCTCGTTTATCTGCTGTTAGAAAGGTCAGGAGTTTCACATAAGATGTGAATAGCTTCTTCTTTACACCGAATAAACACGGTTTCGCCTATTTCAAAAAGATCTGGAGTCATGGGGTTCACAGTATGAACAATGAGATTTTCACTGAAATATTCGTTGTGAACCTCTATTTCATATTCGATGATTGTACCTAAAAACGTTCTGCGGATAATTCTACCCCTATCGTAAATGTTACTCTCCTCAGTGATATGGCCTATTATGAGAGACTCGGGGCGTAATGCTGCAATGAGAGTATCATCAACACTACATCCAGATGGCATTTCCGTTACCTGTAAGGTCGCTCCTCCTATCTGTACACACCCCTTGTCTTTGATACGAACCGGCATAAAATTGACCTTACCAATAAAAGCAGCGACAAAAGAGTTTGCCGGCCTCGCATATAGATCAAAAGGTGTTCCAATCTGCACTATTCGCCCTTTGTTCATAACGACAATACGGTCTGAAATGCTCATGGCTTCTGCTTGATCGTGTGTAACATACACACTTGTAATTCCCAGTCTTTTTTGCAAATTCCGTATTTCTATGCGCATTTGTTCTCTCAATTTTGCATCAAGGTTAGAAAGAGGTTCATCAAAAAGAAGAAGGGCGGGTTCCATAACTATGGCTCGTGCTAAAGCGACCCGTTGCTGCTGACCTCCTGAAAGTTGGCTCGGTTGCCGAGATTCCAATCCTGTTAACCCCACTAAATCAATAACTTGTTCCATCTTCTCTTCTATCTCTTTTTCTTTTATCTTTTTAAGGCGAAGACCAAAAGCAATATTCTCATAGACGTTAAGGTGGGGGAAAATAGCATAGGATTGAAAGACCATAGTAGCATTCCTTTGATTGGGGGCCACATTGTTCACTCTCTCTTCACCAAAGAAGACGTCGCCAGAAGTAGGATCCTCAAAACCAGCAATCATTCGAAGTAACGTTGTTTTACCACAACCGCTAGGTCCTAATAGAGTTACTAGCTCTCCCTCCCCAACAGAAAGATTGACGTGATCGACAGCAACTACTCTATTTGATGGATCATCGAAACTGCCAAATTCTTTAACTAGATTATTTATATTAAGTTCCATGAACTTACAGCTCCTTTGAAATCTCTATGGCTTTCATCCCACCCGCTCTGCCTGAAACAAGACGGCTTATAATAACAATTGCGCAAAGAACAATTACGACAAGAATCACACTAAAAGCGGCCGCTACACCTAAACGCCCCGACCCAACCTCGTTAAGAATCTGAACTGTAAGCAAGTTCCATCGTGCAGAAACAAGGAAGATTGCAGAACTAATAGCTGTCATGGCACGAACAAAAGCAAAAACAAGCGCGGAAAAAAAGGCTGGCGCAATAAGAGGCAAAGTTATCTTCCTAAAGGTAGTTACTCCATCTGCCCCCAGATTCTGAGCAGCCTCCTCTATGGCTGGATCAATCTGTCGCAATACAGCTATTCCTGATTGAATACCCACAGGGATATAACGGAAAATAAAGTTAAGCACGAGAATGGCCAATGTTCCGATAAGAAGAAGAGGCGGTTTGTTGAAGGCCAAAATATACCCAATACCCACAACTGTTCCCGGCACAGCAAAATTTAAAATAGAAACAAATTCAATCGTACCCTTTCCAGGGAAACGCTGTCGAACAACAAGGAAGGCAATAAGCATACCGAGAAGTCCTGAAATAGGTGTAGATAAGAGGGCAACAATCAACGTATCTTTTATCGTTTCGAATCCAACACTCAAAGCATAGAGAAAATGTTTAGCAGTCAAAGAAAAGTCATATCCCCACACATTTATCATTGCGCCAACAAAGATTGTGCCATAAAAAAGGAGTACGAAGAGGGCAAATGCAACAACAAAGGATTGCAAAACTTTTCGAGCACCTCGGCTAACAAGCTTTGACGATGAAGCTACAGGTTTACCTGTTATTGTCGTATATTGTCGTTTTTCAAGGTAATAGCGCTGTATTGCAAAAGCTGTAATAGACGGAAGAAGCAAGACTACCGCCAACGCCGCTCCCAAAGGAAGGTTAAATGACCCCGTAATTTCCAGATACGCCTGTGTAGAAAGCATGGGGAAACGGCTCCCTGCCAAAACGAGAGGATTTCCAAAATCAGCGAGAGATTCAATAAAAACAACAAGAAAGGCACTGGCTATTCCAGGAAGACTCAGAGGTAACGTTACCTTCCAAAATGTTTGCATACGAGATGCTCCAACATTCATAGCTGCATCCTCCAACGTTGGATTCAACGACTCCAATACCCCCCTTAACGTTAGATACGCAACTGGAGCGAATGTAAAAATCTGCGAAAGAAGTACACCTTTAAAACCATATATGCTGAAATTTTTTAAACCTAAAACACCCTTGGTGATAAGACCGTTTGCTCCGAAGAGCATCAAGATAGCAAGGGAACTTGTAAAAGGAGGCGAAATTATAGGCAAAATGAAGAGCACGTGTAAAAATTTCTTCGCTGGAATTGTCGTTCTGGTAACAGTAAAAGCAGCTATATAACCTATAAAAACACCAACACATCCTGTTGCGGTCCCCACAAGAAGACTATTTTTTAATGCATTTCGCAAATAGCGAAAAGTAAAGAAACGATGGTAGTTTTGTAAAGAATAAAGTCCTTCCTGAGATTGAAAACTTTTGATCAACACTGAAATAAGGGGATAAAGAACAAAAAGAATAAGTGATAAGGCAACCCCTCCAACTAACAGGGCAAGAAGGGGATCACGCCATAGGAGTCGCAGTTCTCTCTTTGCTCTACGTAAATACGACATACAATCCTCCTAAACAAAAGGGGGCTGAGGAGAACCAGCCCCTTTTGTTTACTGTCCTAAAACCTCTGTAACCCAACGATCAATAAGACGTCCCTTCTCCTGGGCTGCTTTTTCTCTGTCATAATCAATAAGTTTTATTTCAGAAAGAGAGGGAAGCCCTTCTCCCGCAGTAACATCACTTCGTACAGGGAAAAAGTATGTTTTATTTTCGCTGAGAGATTGTTGTCCTTTTCTAGATAATATCCAGTCAATGAGTTTATGTGCGCCTTCTTTATTTTTAGCTCCTTTGATAATTGATAAGGCTGCAGCTTCATACCCTACTCCCTCTTTGGGGAAAATAACCTTTGCTGGGAAACCTTCATCAACAAGCTTGAGAAATGCAGGAGTAAACTGAATGGCCACTTTTGCTTCTTTAATGGCTAAATTTTTACTCGGGCCCGTTCCGCTCTGTGTATATGTCTGGATATTGGGATTAAGAGCTTTCATATAGGCAAAAGCCTCATCTTCTCCATAAATACTTATTAAGGTCATCATAATAGCAAAAGCTGTTCCTGAAGATTGAGGTGATGGCATTTGAATCGTCCCCTTGAACCCTTCGTGTTTTAAGTCTTCCCAGGATTCTGGCATTGGGAGATTTTCAGATTTCAAGGCATCTGGAAGAACACCTATACCAATAGGATTCATATAGAAAGCATGCCAAAAACCTTCTGTATCCTTAAAATTATCAGCAAGGTCAGTAGCTTGGGGAGAAAGATAGGGTTCTGTAAGACCTCTTTCCTTAGCTACAATATGATTTTCACTCGGCGCACCAAACCATACGTCAGCTTGTGGATTTGCCTTTTCCGCTTCAAGACGGCTTAATGCCGGGCCTGAAGATAAGAATACCATCTGTGTCTTTATGCCTGTGTCTTTTGTAAAAGTCTCTAAAATATGGCGGGCATTCTCTTCGTCAACACTTGAATAAATAATAAGATCTGCGGCAAAAGCATGAAGAGGCGATAGGCATAATGCAATAATCGCAATACCAAGAAATGTAAAACTTAAAAATTTACGTTTCATGAAACTCCCTCCTTTAGCCGATATCTAAAATACTTCTACAGTTTTGTAATTCAATATAGCACAGAACGATCTCTTTTCTTTTTTCTGAATTTTTCTACTAGAAATTGTACCATTGACTTTGCAACAATATTCGATAGACTGTAGGGTACAAAATGAATATAAGCGAGTTGAGTCTATTTCTATATGCACAAAAGACTCAATGAGGCGCCGAAGGGACATTATACAAGTCATCTGGACAACGGCCAGGCTTCAAGATGATTATTATGAATTGTCTCTAGAGGGGATCGGAGCCTGCAATGGACATATTTATGTCTATTGTAGGCTTTTTGTTTCGGGAGGTGCCACCATGCTCAAAGTTAAGACATTTTTCGCAGAATCTCCTTTTTTCGATCCATGGATCAACTTGGCTTTCGAGGAACATCTTCTCTCGTTGCTCTCTCGTCATGATGTAATTTTATACCTCTGGCAAAATGAACACACTGTCGTTATTGGCCGAAATCAAAATGCATGGAAGGAATGCCGTACTAGCCTTCTGGAAAAAGAAAAAGGGACTTTAGCTCGTCGATTATCTGGTGGCGGAGCGGTTTACCACGACTTAGGAAATTTAAACTTTACATTTCTTGCTTCTCATCTCAGTTACGATTTCATTCGACATATCAAAGTTCTTGTTGACGCCTTCAGATCTATTGGAATCCCCGCCTCTTTCAGTGGTAGAAACGACATTCTAGTACATGGCAGAAAAATTTCAGGGAATGCTTTCTATCAAGGTAAACTCGGTCGATATCATCACGGCACAATCTTAGTTGACGTTGACTTAGAAAAAATGGTTCGATATTTACAGCCACCTGCTGCTAAACTGAAGGCTAAAGGAATAGACTCCGTAAAATCTCGTGTTGCGAACCTCAAAGAATTTAATGAATCTCTTTCCATTGATGTAATAAAAAAAGCAATTTTTACCTCATTTCTAAAAGAATACGGAGGAGAAGGATCTCCTATTTCTCTGAAAGATCTTGCTCTGAAAGATAACGTTCAAAAACTTTATAAAAAATATAGCAGTCAACAATGGATTTATGGGAATTCTCCTGATTTTGACGTGCAATTGGAACATCATTTTGATTGGGGACACGTAGATTTCGGTTTCCACGTTAAAGAAGGAATGATCTCTCACTGTCAACTCTATTCTGATGCTATGGACGGTGACCTTATTGCAAGCATAGCGCCCCTTCTGCACGAGGTCCCCCTAAATGGACAGGCTCTTGCAGAAAGATTACGAAATAGCTTCCCTCATTCTATCCCCCAGGAAGCTCACGATATAGCATTCTGGTTTGAACATAACTGGACAAACATGTTTTAAGCATAAAACGGAGGTGAGATTGTGAGGAAAACAGCATTTTATGAGAAACATATTGCGCATAGCGGAAAAATGGTCGATTTTGGCGGCTGGGAGTTACCTGTGCATTATGAAGCAGGTATTGTCGAAGAACATAAGAGGGTCAGATCTGCAGCCGGCCTTTTTGACGTCTCTCACATGGGCGAGGTACGAGTTACTGGACCTAAGGCAGAAGCCTGGCTTCAAAACATGATGAGCAACGATATCACAATCATGGAGGAAGGACAGGTCATTTATACATTCATGTGCTACCCCAATGGAGGAGTAGTTGACGACCTTCTCGTCTACAAAGTTTCTACAGAAAATTATTTTCTTGTGATCAACGCATCCAATACTGAAAAAGATGTTCTTTGGCTTCATGATCACGTCTCGGAAGGGGTGCATGTTGAAAACTTATCTCCCCAATACAGTGAATTGGCTCTGCAGGGACCTAAAGCAGAAGAAATCCTGACGAAAATTACAAACTTTGATGTTGCAAGCCTGGGTTTCTTTAGATTTGTAGAGAATGTCAATGTAGCTGGTGTAAATGCACTTGTTTCACGAACTGGATACACAGGAGAAGATGGATTCGAAATCTATATTCCTTGGGATGAAGGCGCGAAGGTTTGGGATGCCATTATGGAAGCAGGCCAAGATTTTGGAATTTTACCTGCTGGTTTGGGATGCAGAGACAGTCTTAGATTCGAAGCGGGGCTTCCCCTCTACGGTCATGAATTAGCCGCCCATATTACCCCACTTGAAGCGGGGCTGGGATTCTTTGTAAAGCTGGATAAACAATTTATCGGTCGAAATGCTCTTGCCGCTCTTAAGGAAAATGGCGTACCTCGAAAAATTATTGGCCTTGAAATGATTGATAAAGGAATCCCGAGAGAGCAATACGAAGTGAAAGCTCAGGGTAGAACTGTGGGAAGAGTAACAACTGGAGGCTTCTCTCCAAGTCTTGATAAGAGCATTGCATCCGCTCTTGTAGAGGCTCCATTCGTCAACGAAGAGGAAATGATTATTGTTATTCACGGGAAAGAAAAGAAAGCTAAAAAAGTAAAAAGACCCTTCTATCAAAAACATTACAAACGTTAAAAAGAGAAAAGGAGGTAATTAATTATGGCAAAGGTATTGAAAGATATTAAGTACACAGAAAGTCACGAATGGGTGAAAGTAGAAAACGGAAAAGCTCGTATTGGTATAACCGACTATGCCCAGCATGCTATGGGCGATATTGTTTACGTTGAGCTTCCAGAAGAAGGCTCTGATTATTCTGCAGGTAGCGATCTTTGCGTTGTCGAGTCAGTAAAAGGAGCCAATGATGTCTACGCTCCCATAAGTGGTACTGTAACCGAAAACAATACAGAGCTGGAAGATTCTCCTGAACTCCTTAATGAAGATGCATACACCAACTGGATTACCATTATTGAAATGTCCGATACATCAGAACTTGATAATTTACTTGACTGGGAGGCTTATGAGAAGCTGTGTGACAGCCTCGAAACAAAAGAGGGGGCATAAACTCATGGCACGTTATATTCCGAACACTGAGAAACAGCAAAAGGAAATGCTCCAGACTATCGGTCTATCTTCAATTAAAGATCTTTTTGCCGATATTCCGGAGTCTATACTGTTGTCACGAGATTTGCACATTCCTGCTGCTCTTTCCGAGATGGAACTAAGCAAAGAAATTTCTTCCATGGCTGCCAGAAATGCCAGTGCTGATAAATATACCTTCTTCTTAGGGGCAGGCATATACGACCATTTTATTCCTACTGTCGTTAATCATCTTGCAAGCCGGCAGGAATTTGTAACAAGTTACACACCCTACCAGCCTGAAGTAAGCCAGGGAACCCTTCAGACTATTTTCGAATACCAGACAATGATATGTGAACTAACTGGTATGGACGTATCGAATGCTTCTATGTACGATGGGGCATCTGCTATGGCAGAAGCTGCATTCATGGCTGGCACTGCCACCAAAAGAAATGAAATTCTCGTTGCCCGTTCTGTTCACCCTGAAAGCAGAATCGTTCTCGAAAGCTATGCACCCTATCAACATTTAACTGTTAAAGAAATAGGTTTTAAAGACGGACGCCTCGACATAGACGAATTGAAACAAGAACTCTCATCAGAAACAGCGGCTGTCATCGTTCAAAATCCAAACTTCTTTGGAACACTAGAAGATCTTGAAACAATAGGAGAAATTACAAAAAATGCCGGAGCTCTTTTTGTTGTTGCTACAGACCTCATGGCTCTGGCCATTTTGGAACCTCCAGTAAAATATGGTGCAGATATAGTTATTGGTGACGGGCAACCTATGGGTAATACTATGAATTTTGGCGGCCCTGGATTTGGATTCTTCGCCGTAACCAAAAAATACATGCGAAAAATGCCGGGAAGAATTGTGGGACAAACTGTAGACAGAAATGGCAATACTGGTTACGTCCTCACACTTCAGGCACGAGAACAACATATTCGACGTGAGAAAGCAACATCAAATATCTGTTCTAACCAAAACCTTAATCTTGTTATGGCGACAATTTATATGACTCTCATGGGAAAAGAAGGATTGCGAGAGGTTGCCGAAACATCTCTTCAGAAAGCGTTCTACACGAAAAAACTTCTTACTGAGACGAGTAAATTCAAAGCTACCTTTGATACCCCCTTCTTCAGAGAATTTGTTGTCACATCAGAAGAAGACCCCACGTTATTAAATAAACGACTTTTCAAAGAGGGGATCATCGGCGGTTTCGATCTCTCCTGTCACTATCCAGATCTGAAAAATGGCTGGCTCGTTGCTGTTACAGAGAAACGTACGCAGGAAGAGATTCAACGTTTTGTCAAAATAGCAAGGGGGGATCAGGCATGATTCGACTTGTGCCTCCTATTTTTGAAACAAGCGTACCAGGAAGAAAAGGATACTCTCTTCCTGAAATAGATGTGCCTTGCGAGAAGCTGGAGAGTCTGATTCCTGAAGGCATGCTCAGAAAAGATAAAGCTGAATTGCCAGAAGTAAGTGAAGTAGATGTTGTTCGTCACTTTACTCGTCTCTCTCAACTGAACTTCGCTGTAGATGAAGGCCTCTATCCTCTCGGTTCATGCACGATGAAATATAACCCGAAATTAAACGAGGATATGGCAAAGCTGGCTGGATTTACAGGAATCCATCCATTGCAAGATCCGACAACAGTTCAAGGAGCTTTGGCTCTCATGTATGAACTCTCTGAAATGCTGGCGGAAATAACCGGAATGAAAGCAGTATCGCTTCAACCGGCAGCAGGAGCTCATGGAGAGCTCACCGGAATAATGATCATTAAGGCATATCATGAGAACAGAAGCGATACGAAACGAACTAAAATGATCGTGCCTGACACAGCCCACGGTACAAACCCAGCATCTTCATCTGTTGCTGGCTTTGAAGTTGTAGAAGTAAAATCCAATGAACGAGGCAATGTGGATCTTGAAGCTTTGAAGGCTCTCATGTCAGACGAAATTGCTGGCATTATGCTCACAAATCCAAACACCCTTGGCCTATTTGAGGAAGAGATTCTTGAAATAGCCAATGTCATTCATAACGCCGGCGGACTTTTGTACTACGATGGGGCTAACGCTAATGCCATTCTCGGAAAAACACGTCCCGGTGATATGGGATTTGATGTAATTCACCTTAATCTGCATAAATCCTTCAGTACTCCCCATGGAGGTGGCGGCCCTGGTGCAGGCCCTGTAGGAGTGTGCGAAAAACTCGTCCCCTTCCTGCCCGCTCCACTTATTATCAAGAAAGATGATACATACGAATTCGATTATGATCGTCCGCTATCTATCGGTAAAGTACGCTCTTTCTACGGAAACTTTGGCGTTCTCGTACGGGCATATACGTACATTCGCACCATGGGACCGGAAGGTCTTCGATCTGCGGCAGAAAATGCAGTTCTTAACGCAAACTATGTGCAGGCCCTGTTGAAAAAGCACTACATACTTGATTTTGATCGTATTTGCAAACACGAATTCGTACTCTCAGGCAAAAAACAGCATAACCAATACGGAGTCTCTACTTTAGATATAGCTAAACGTCTTATCGACTACGGATTCCATCCACCCACAGTCTACTTCCCTCTCATTGTCGAAGAAGCTCTTATGATAGAGCCTCCAGAGAGTGAAAGCAAAGAGGAGCTAGACGCTTTTACACAGGCTATGATTTCCGTAGCAAATGAAGCTGAAGAACATCCGGAAACCTTTAAAGATGCTCCTTATAAAACGGTGGTTTCTCGACTTGACGAAACACTAGCTGCTCGAAAACCCGTCTTACGTTGGACTCCAGAAGAGGAGTAACATTGGAGGTGGATGCATGTACGATGTTATCGTTTTAGGTGGAGGGCCCGGAGGAAACAAAGCCGCAGAATTAGCTGCTAAAAGTGGTCTGAAAGTTGTAATGATTGAAAAAAGCCGTCTTGGCGGTACCTGTCTGAATCGTGGTTGTATTCCTACGAAAACCTACTTTGCCAGAATAGTGGGCGGTCATGGTTCCATTGAAGAGATGTGGGATTACAAGGAACGTATTGTAGAAAAATTACACGATGGCATATCGACTCTCATGAAAATGTCAGGAGTCGAAATTATACGCGGAACAGGTGAAATCACCAGCACTGGCGAAACTAAAATTATTTCTATAGAAACTAAGGATGGCCTGCGGCAAATCGAAGGGAAAAATCTTATTATAGCAACAGGAGCACGTTCCCTTTCTATGGACTTTGAAGGATCGGCGCTTCCCGGCATCATTACCGGAGATTACGCTGTTACTTATCCCGAGCTGTGGAAATATCCCGAATGCAATGAAGTAGAATCCGTAGCCGTTGTAGGAGCCGGCGTCATAGCTGTTGAGCTTGCAGTTCTTCTGAAACGTATGGGGAAAAACGTTACGATTCTCAAACATTCCGACCAGGTTCTTCGTCGATCTGATAAGGACATAAAAAAGAAACTTATCCAATCTCTTAAAAAAATGAAGATTACGATGATCGACTATTTTACGCCGGAAAAGGCAACTCAGGAAGAAACATCCATTAAGCTTCATGGCTCTACACCTAAAGGTCCTGTTGATATCCAGTGTGATCGTCTTATTCTGGCGTCAAGCATGATTCCTATTCTCGATGGTTTCGGGCTAGAAAAAACCGCTATAGAATACTCTAGGAAAGGCATCAGGGTAGATAAAAATATGCAAACTAATATTCCTGGAATATACGCCATAGGAGATGTCACTGGTGGAATGATGCTTGCTCATCTTGCTGAATACCACGCGTTGAGCGCAGTGGAACATATTCTGGGTCGAGAGTATGTTATCAACCCCGATCATATTCCATGGTGTGTTTTTTGCGATCCCGAAATTGCTGTGGCCGGCATAACCGAAGATGAGGCTGAAGCTCGAAATATTCCCATAAAAGTCGCCAGAGCCTATTTCTTGGGTAACGGTATGGCACAAGCTCTGAATCATACTGACGGTTTTGTCAAGGTAATAGCATCTAAAGATGATGATCGCTTACTTGGAGTTCATATTATGGGCCCAGAAGCATCTTCTCTCATAGGTGAAGCAGCCCTTGCTGTAGCTCAAGGGATGAAGGCGAAAGAAGTCGCTAGAACAATTCACCCCCATCCCACTTTAACAGAATGCTTTAAAGATGCTCTCTTCCGCCTGGAAGAAGAATAAAAATTAGAGCAAAACACAATAAAAAGAGCCGGAGAATGTATCTTTACCTCCGGCTCTTTTCTTTCTTTTCTGCTATTTTTTAGCAGGAAGATGAAGAGCCCTGTTAAGAGCTGCTAAAGCTCCTTCTCCCAAAGCTTCTCCTACTGTGGGATGAGCATGAATCGTTGAAATAATTTCTTCTGCTGTTGCTTCCAGTCGAAGAGCTAATGCGCCTTCCACAATAAGATCCGTCGCTCTCGGACCTATAATATGAACCCCGAGTATTTCATTGTATTTTTCATCTATAACATACTTCACCAAGCCATCGATATCATTCATTATGACGCACTTTCCATTATTCACCAATGGGAAACGTCCTACTTTTATCTTGTACCCTTTCTCGATAGCTTGTTTTTCTGTAAGCCCAACAGATGCAATCTCAGGAGATGTGTAAATAGCACTTGGAACTGTTTTGTAGTTCATGATAACTGTTTCGCCCATTATATTTTCGGCGGCGACTAGACCTTCATGAGTTGCAACATGAGCAAGCATAATCGGAGAAGCACAATCTCCGATTGCATAAATGTGACTTACACTTGTGCAAAGGTGGCTATCTACTAAAATTCTACCTCGCTCAGTCTTTACCCCCGCTTTTTCAAGCTCAAGACTTCCCGTTACGGGGCGGCGACCCACAGAAACGAGGACTTTGGCTGCTTCAATCGTTAACGAGCCATCAATATTTTCTACACTAACAGAAAGGCTATCACTGCTTGACCATACTTTCGTTACCTTGGAAGATGTATAGAATTCCACACCTAAACGCCCTAAAACCCCTTTTATTATCGGAGCCAGCTCTTCATCAATATTTGGAAGAACGTCAGGTAACATTTCCACAACAGTCACTTTTGTACCTAAAGAGGCAAAAATAGAAGCGAATTCCATGCCAATAACTCCGCCCCCCACAATGACCATAGATGTTGGAATCTCATCGAGACTCAGCGCTTCATTGCTTGTAATAACACCAGGAAGATCAAAACCTGGTATTGGCGGAATAACAGGTTCGGAACCAGTCGCCACTATAAAATTATCACCCTCCACAACCATTTCCCCACCTGCATTTAACTGTACACGGACTGCACTTGGAGAAACAAAAGCAGCCTCGCCTTCCACTACATCTACTCCATTGGATTTCAGAAGTATGCCAACTCCGCCTGTCAATTGCTTCACTACATCTTCTTTTCGTTTCATCAAAGTATTCCAATCAACAGATACATTGTCAGCTATAAGTCCCAACGAAGCTCCTGCCTTAATGGCCGTATATAGCTCAACGGTGTGCAACAAAACTTTGGTGGGAATACACCCAATATTTAGGCATACTCCGCCAAGGCGTTTTTTTTCAATAACAGTAACATGAGCTCCCAATTGCGCAGCTCGTATAGCGGCTACATAGCCCCCCGGGCCACCCCCTATAACAACTATACGTTTTTTCCCGTCAGAAATTGTTCCTTCATTCATCGTTAAGCCCAGTTTCGGCATTGTTATTGTATGTGCCATAATCTGCTGCAAACCTCCTCTTGGTACCTACAAAAGCAGCAGGTAGGGATTTTCTATAAGTTCTTTAACTCTGACCAAAAATTTAGCTGCATCTGCACCATCTACGAGACGATGATCAGCTGTAAGACATAACATAGAAATAGGACGAACCTGAATTTCTCCGTCTATCACCATTGGTCGATCAACAATAGCATTCACAGCCAAAATGCATGCCTCTGGAGGATTTACAATTGGCGTAAAGCTATGCATTCCGAACATTCCCAAATTCGAAATAGTAAAGGTTCCACCTTGCATCTCTTCAAGTTCCAGCTGATTTTCTCGAGTTCGAGCTACCATATCATCTGTTTCGGAAGCAATTTGCAACAGAGACTTTGCCTGAACAGCCTTCACGTTGGGAACGACAAGACCGCCCTCTACAGCAACTGCCAAACCTATATTGACATTGCCATGTAGAATAATTTCCTGGCCATCAAGACTCGCATTCGCCATAGGATATTCGGTGAGGACCTGGGCACATATTTTCATTAAAATATGATTGTAGGAAATTTTTACATCTTGTTTTAAAGCTGCTTCTTTTATATTCTTTCTTAAAGAAATAAGAGCAGAAAAATCCACTTCCATGTTGTAGGTCACTGTAGGTATGGTTGTAGTAGAAAGAAGCATTCTCTCTCCAATAACCTTCCTCATATTTGTTAAAGGAATACGGCGATCTTCAGCGGGAAAAACATAGCGAGCAGGAGTAGAAGCTGCGGTTTTGCCTTGAGAAGCAAAAATAACATCTTCTTTCATAATACGTCCCTGCTTCTCTATGTCGATAAGGTTGACTCCCAAATCGGCAGCCATACGCTCTGCAACAGGAGATGCCTTTACTTTTGAAGAAACAGACACACTTTGAACAAAGGCAATAACGTCTTTTTTAACGATACGACCTTCCGGACCGGTTCCTTCTACAAGAGAAATATCCACTCCAAAATCTTTTGCCGTTTTTTTCGCCAGAGGAGATGCTTTGATAAAACCTTTTGTCTCGCTCTTTTTTTCCTGCTCAGCATGTACATCAAAAGAGGAAGAATTTTCTTGCCGAGTCTCCTGAGGCTTTTGTGACTCTACTTCACCGAGAAGAGACATATAATCTTCTCCCTCTTCGCCAATCACAGCCAAGGGCGCTCCCACTTTTACATCTTCATTTAGTGCCACAAGAGTTGCCAATAAAACGCCTTCTTCTGGAGCTTCTACATCAAATGTCAGTTTATCTGTTGCTGCTACAAACAGAATCTCACCTTTACCAACAGCGTCTCCTTCCTTCTTCTTCCATTCTGATACAGAGCCACTGTTCATAGTGAGTCCCAATTTAGGCATTGTAACCAATGTAGCCATAATAAACCTCCTTCCAACTTATTTAATAAAGATTAAAAGCCTTAGGTAAGAACGTAGAAAGTGACGGGAAAAGCATAATGACGATAAGGGCCAATATAGAGGCGAAGACAAGGGGCATAGCCGGCTTGCTTATTTCTTCTATAGTGAGATTACTTATATTAGCTCCCACGTACAGGTTAACGGCAACAGGAGGAGTAACCTGTCCAATAGCCAGATTGACAGTCATAACAACACCAAACCATATAGGGTCCCAGCCGAAGTGGCTCATAATAGGAATAAGTATGGGCAAAAAAACGTAGTAAATAGAAATAGCGTCAAGTACCATTCCGGCTAAAAGCAAAATAACGTTGATGAGAAGTAATATAACCAGTGGATTATCAGAAAGGGTCAAGAGAAAATTGGCAGCTTTATCTATAAGACCAACAGTGGCGCCAACCCATGAAAATAACCCTGCACATGTTACAACAATCATAACAACAGCTGTTGAAATTACACTTGAGACAAGAATATCGTACATAACCCGACGAGTTATGGTTTTATAAATGAACACTCCCACAAAAAGACCGTAAAAGACAGCCACTGCAGCAGCTTCTGTAGGAGTAAAGATACCCCCATAAATACCGCCGAGAATAATTACAGGAGTCAACAATCCCCATAGTGATTCTTTAAATGCTCTCACAAGAGCTTTTCTGCCTCCTCTTGCCTCACCACGATAGCCATGTTTTTTACTGATTAAGTAGACAAAAAGCATCATAAACAGAGCAACGACAATTCCCGGGAAAACTCCTGCGGCAAAAAGAGCACTTACAGATGTCTCTGTAACAACGCCATATACAATAAATGCTATGCTCGGTGGAATAACTATAGCTAAACCAGAAGAAACTGACACAACAGCAGCTGAAAATGCTTTATCATATCCGGCTGCAGCCATACCTGGGATAAGAATCAGACCAAGAGCTGCCACTGTTGCCGGACCAGAACCGCTTACCGCCCCCCAGAAAGTAGCAACGCCAACCGTTGCAATGGCGAGTCCGCCTGTAACAGAACCGACCAATTCCTTAATGAGATTAATTATTCGTCCGGCAATCCCTGCTTTCTCCATAATGACGCCTGCCAATATAAAGAAGGGAATAGCCAAAAGAGGGAACTTTGCAATACCTGCATAAAAATTGTAGGAAATCATTTGATGCCCTAATCCCCAGAACCATGAAACGAAGAGAGCTGCCCCTCCAAGAGCAACAGCTATAGGGAATCTCAATAAAAGAGGTATTATAAAAATGATAAGTGCCCATAATGCGGGGTCTTTAAATATTTCAGACATGATAAGCCCCCCTTAAACCTGATGATTTCTGAATGTTTGAATGGAATGCTGTAAAAGACGTACAATAATAAGCACAGAAAAAATTGGTGTAGCTATGGTATATATCCAGACTGGTATATCCAGTGATTCTGTGGTTACGTCCAGTGCAATCTCATCCAAAACTTCAATATATCCGTAATAAGCCAGAACTGCGAAAAACATAATGGTTGCTGCTGTGGAGCATATAAAACAAACTTTTCGCGCTTTTGGAGCCAACCTTTCGTATATGAAGGTCATGCTTAAATTGGCTCCTTGTTTAAAGGCCATAGACGTTCCCAACATAACAAGCCATACAAAGAGGTTGACTTCAATTTCCTCAGTAAAAGAGAGGGGGTATTTTATAAAATAGCGAGTGACAACATTGATAAAAGCTATGCTGACCATAATCATCAACATTGCCGCTCCAACGAGCTCTTCAAAGTGATTCCATACTTTTTTCAGCATAAGGCCAACAATCCCTTCCTTTTTCGAAAAAGAGGAGGAAAAGGGTCTTCCTCCTCCGCCATTTTCACTCTGAAACCGTAGCAGTTACTTTACAGTTGCCATATCCTGTTCAGCGGCTTCTACCAAATCTTTACCAATCTTATCTTTCCATGTATCGAAAACAGATTTTGTCTTCTCAACAAAGACATTAACCTGATCGGCACTTAACTTCGTTATGGTCATACCTTGCTCTTCAAGGTATTTATATGGTTCGGTAACCTCTGGAAGTTCACCCGTTTCTTTGAGATAAGCTATTGAAGAGCCATCGTCAAGACCAACCCGAGCAAGGGCCTTTTGATATTTGGAAGCCTCTTCAACACACTCCATAAGCATTTTCTGATCTTCGGGGCTAAAAGATGACCATATCTTATTGTTTACAGCGTACATAAGTGGGTCGACAACATAGTGCCAATCTGTAAGGTATTTATGAAATTCAAATACTTTATAAGGAAGGATAACTGAGTTAACGGGGTTCTCCTGACCATCGACAACGCCCTGCTGGAATGCTGTTACTGCTTCTCCCCAGTTCATATTGATGGGGTTAGCACCCAGAGCCTTGAAAATATCGAGATAGAGAGGGCTTCCTACTACGCGTATTTTCATTCCAGCCATATCATCAGGGGTTACGATAGGTTTAATGCCATTTGTAAGCTCCCGGAAACCATTTTCTCCCCATCCAAGAACAGTAACTCCTTTTTTCTGAAGAGCATCAGAAATTATCTTACCTGCTTTTCCCGCCTCTATTGCATCAAGAGCTTTATAGGGATCGGGCTGACTTGAAATAAAGAAAGGAAGAGCAAACAAGTTTAACTCTGTTGCCTGAGGCGACCAGTTAATTGTAGAAGAGAGAGCAAAATCAGCTGCTCCATTTCGAACAATCATAAACTCAGAAGTCTGTTTCCCAGCCATAAGCTGTGCAGAATAGTAAACCTTAACATTGATCTTTCCACCTGATTTCTCAGCAACGAGATCGGCAAATTTTCCTGCGCCCTTTCCCCAGGCACTCTGTGCTGCTACGTTAACACTCATTTTGTATTCGTCTTTATAAGCTGCAAGAGCAGGAATGGAAAGCCCACAAATCAAAACCACCAAGGTTACAACAGCAATCAGTTTACGCATTCTTTTCCCTCCTGTTAGAGATGTAATGGGTATTCCTCAATTCTGTAACCTGTACCGCTACCACATTTTTCCCCTTTTTCGGTTATTTCACCCCCTGCTAATATCTAGTTAGCCTTATTGTTTCTAGTACAACAATCACTTATTGTTCTTTGAAGTAACTTTAAAAAGAGTAAATCTCGTTTCCTCATCGAAAGAACGCAACATCTGTACATCGGAAAAAACATTGATCACAACTTCAACTGTAGCTAAAACCTTATTATGTCCAGAATCAACAATATGCCCCGCCAGGGGGTGCATATCTTCACCCGCCACTACTCCATGTAGATGAATAGACAATTCTCCCTCTTCGTTTTTCCCAATAATTCCCTGTGCACCTACAAATTCAAGAGGACCAATAATTTCTACCGGATCAAGGTAATGAGCCTGTCCCCCTGGGGAATCTTCTGTTACACAAACTAATGTGGCACTCTCAAGACTGCCAATCATGGTGCAAATACTTCCTGATTCGATATTCTTTTCACGGCAAAGGGCTTCCAAAGATTCAAAGATATCTTCCTCCGGACCAAAACGAGCCACTATCATTTGAGATAAACCTGTAGAAAGAGCTTGCACAATACTTCTCCTTACATCATTCTCTTAACAGCTTCGCATATTTTGTCTGCTGTAATTCGGTAAGCCTGTTCCAATGGACGAGCAAAAGCAATTGGCGTAAAGGGAGCACCAATACGAACTATTGGAGCATCAAGATAATCAATACCTTCCTCCGCGACAATAGCTGCAATTTCTCCCCCTACTCCTCCCTGCTTTACAGCCTCATGAGCTATGGCAAGACGACTGGTTTTTGCTACTGAATTCAAAATGGTATCTTTATCTATAGGTGAAATAGTTCTAAGATCAATCAACTCTACGCTTATTCCTTCCTTCTCAAGTTTCGAAGCCGCTTGAATAGCCAGATTCATTGTTAAGGAATATGAAACGAGAGTCACATCGGTCCCCTCTTTTACAACTTTAGCTTTCCCGATAGGAGTAAAATATTCCTCTTCAGGAACGTCTCCTTTCATACTGAAAAGAGCCTTATGCTCAAAATAAATAACAGGATTATCATCACGTATGGCAGACTTCAAAAGTCCCTTGGCGTCAGCTGGATTAGATGGAATAACAACCTTTAGTCCGGGAATATGCTGAAACCACGCCTCAACACTCTGCGAATGCTGAGCTGCCGCCTGGTTTATTAAGCCGTCTGGTGCACGAAGAACCATTGGAAGGGTCTTTTGGCCGCCAAACATATAGTGAACCTTGGCCATCTGATTAAAGACCTCATCCATACACACGCCAATAAAGTCTGCAAAGTGCATGTCTGCTATCGGTCTCATGCCGGCAAGAGCGGCTCCTACAGCAGCACCAACAATGGCTGTTTCGGTGATGGGAGTATCTCTTACACGATCCGCACCGAACTTGGCAGGGAGTCCTTTAAACTGACCAAAAATACCCCCTTGTCTGACAATATCTTCGCCCATGACAAAGACGGTTTCATCGCGGGTCATTTCCTCATCCATAGCTTCCAAAGTTGCTTGAGAAAAACTAATGTTTTTCATTGTCATCCACCGCCTTATACATATAGATCTTCGAAAAGTTCAGAAGCATCTGGCTCTGGGGATTTTCGAGCAAAATCAACTGCTTCCTCGATTGCCTGTTTAACAGCTTCTTCAAGAGAAATAAAATCTTCTTCGGACATGACACCAGCTTTAATTGCTTTTCCCTTAAAACAAGGGATGGGATCTGTTTCATCAAAAACTTTCTGAACCTCTTCTTTGGTTCTATACTTTTCAGGATCCCCAACAAAGTGACCTTTGATGCGATAAGTTTTTGCTTCAAGCAAGGCAGGCCCCTCTCCTTTGCGGGCTCTTTCTATAAGTTCTTTAGCTGCTTCATATACAGCAAAGACATCGTTGCCATCAACAATAATTCCAGGCATATCGTATCCTTGTGCACGATCAGCAATATCTTCAACTGAAGTAGTTGTTCTATAAGGTGTTGTCGAGGCCCATTGGTTATTTTCACAGACAAAAAGAACCGGGAGCTTCCAGACTGCCGCCATATTGGCTGCTTCGTGGAATGTCCCCCGGTTCGATGCTCCATCTCCAAAAAAGACAACTGAAACACCATCTGTTTTTTGCATTTTTTGAGCTAAAGCTGCACCTGTCGCAAGAGTAAAACCGCCACCTACAATGCCATTTGCGCCAAGCATACCCACACTGAAATCTGCAATATGCATAGAACCGCCCTTACCTTTGCAATAACCTGTTTTTTTACCAAAAATCTCAGCCATCATTCGATTCAGGTCGGCACCTTTGGCTATTGTATGTCCATGGCCTCTATGGGTGCTTTGAATGTAATCCGTTTTTCTAAGATTAGCCATAACCCCAGTAGCAACGGCCTCTTCTCCGATATACAAATGTACAAAACCTGGTATCTCTCCTGCAAAAAAGAACTCTTCAACTTTTTCCTCAAAGTGACGGATTTTTACCATCGTTTCGAAGAAAAAATGAAGGGTCTCTTTGTCAAAGTCACCGATGGGAATAGTAGGTTCTCTCCGAACCGCTTTTGCACACATACGGAACCCTCCTCTTAACTTTTACAAATTAAACTGATTATATTAATTTAGTTAAAACATACTGTCTTTTGTTTTTTATGTACATATCTTGAAATGTATACCTTATATTTGTATAAAGAGAGTGTGAGCTTCAGTAAAAAATAAAGGAACTAAAGATAAGGAGGTTATGACATCAAATTTTTTTTACCTGTAAGCATATGTAAATGCATTGCTTCTGCCGCCATTACCGGATCATTTTTGCGAAGGGCATCTACAATATCGCAATGTTGGCGAAATGAGCGTTCAACTGTTCCTGGACCTTTTAAAACATTTACACCTACAGAAAAAAACCGATCTTGCACTCGTTTTGAGGTAGAAATAATAAGTGAGTTGGAATAAACATGTAAGAAGTAATCATGGAAATCACGATCATAGTTAAGATATTCTGCCACGTCGTCTTTTTCCATTGCCAGTTTCTGATATGACAAATTTCGATCAATTTCCTTGAAATGTTCATCTGTTAAAAGAGGAAAAACATTTTTTATGACAAATTCTTCTATGGCCATACGCAAATCAAATATTTCGTTAGCTTCAAGAAGAGTCACATCTCGCAATACAATGCCCCTGTTAGGGAAAATTTCTATGAAACCTTCCATCTGAAGGCGTTGTAACGCTTCTCTGATAGGAGTACGACTCATGTTCAATTTTTCAGCAAGGGAGTTTTCAGAAATATCATAGGACTTCATATACTCTTTATCGAGAATCAACTTTTTTATTTCTTCATACGCTATATCCTTTTTTTTCATCCTTACCATGAGATTTCCCCCTCAATGGTTTTAAAAAGCTTGCATACAAGTTATATACAACCTGTACACCTAAAAGGATATAGAAAAGCTAATTTCGTGTCAAGACAAAACTTAGAAATATACAATATACTTAAAATTGGAATGCATTAAACTATTTTTTATAAATCATTTCATTCAATTTCAACCCTATTTCTAAAAACTCAAGTTCTGCCTTTTTAAAAACTTCAATATCTTCCTTGTAATCTTTCTGGGTGTAATCCTTATGACCAGTACTTCTTTGATAAAGCTTTTCAGCAATCTCTTTGACACAGACAACAGCTTTAAGCATTCCTGTTATATATGCTCTTTGAAGAATAAGAAAATTTCCATCTTCAGTTTTATTGTCTGGAGAAATATCCCGTATAGATGTTTTAATACACTCAAGTTCAGATATGATTTCTTCAAGTTTTTGACAGTTGCCGGAATAATCAATGGGTTTATAAATTCCTGGAAGGCGGATCATTTTCCGAAGGGAAGGTTTAAAGAGCTCATTTTGAATAGCCATATATTGTTTCAAAACTGCATTTGTCCTTTGAGCAATTTCAAGTATTTTTTGCTCCAAATCCAATACCTCCTTTTCAAAAGTCAACGAACAAGCGGTTCCAGTTCTGTTTCAAGAGCACCTACCTTTTCCTCTAATTTTTGAAGTATTTCATTGTTGGAATCTGGAGATATTTTTATGCGCACATCTAAAAGCTCCTGACGTTTTTTTTGCACTTCCTTAATTATTGATTGTACATCTTGGCGAGCTTCATCATCAAGAGAACTCAAGTTAGATTCCCCCGCTGATATGACTATATCCGCTAAGGTTAGAGCTTTATCTACACGAGACATCAGTATCTCAGATCCAGCAGGGCCGGAAGACAAAGAAAGAGTTTCTTCCTTCTTCTCTACAAAGTACATGAACGACAAAAAAATGCCTACAAAACAAACCAAAATAATGAGTACCTTTTTTTTCATTACTGACATCTTCCTTTGACTCAATATTTTTTTATTGTAACGAGTATCAAAAAAAGAAAAAGCCCCTTTTATAGGGGCTGAACAAACAAACTGGTATCTTTCTATTTCCGACTCCCAGGTTTCTTAAAAGGAATCTCTTTAGCACACATAGGACATTCGTCTGGTCTATATACAGGAAAAGAAACATTCCAAAGAGAGAGAGGTTCATGGGGAAGAATATGTTTTCCACCACTTCTATCAACAATACAAGCTGTTGCTACCCATTGAGATCCGTGTTCCTCCATAAGTTCTCCAACTTCTTTCACTGATCCACCTGTTGTTATAACATCTTCTACGACAACCACTTTTGCCTTTTCAGGAAAAGGAAAGCGCCTCAGGCTCATTTTCCCCTCTTCCCTCTCACAGAAAAGGAAGGGAACATCCAATGCCCTGGCCACTTCATGACCAATAATGAGTCCTCCAATAGCTGGTGAAATTACTACTGTCGGCTGAAATTTTTCCACCAATCGGGCTATCTCTTTACCTGCAAAAGCTGCATAGGCAGGAAAACGTAAAAGGAGAGCGCATTGCATATAGTTGGCACTATGTAACCCTGAAGTCAGGAGAAAATGTCCTTCTAGAAGAGCTCCACTATCTCTCATCATCTCTTGAATTCGTTCTTCTACTAATCCTCTTTCCATTGCAACCCCTCCTTTATTTCATTCACAATAGTATGCAGCGCCGCCAAACGATCAGGAGCTTTTAAAATTGGGCGGCCAACAACAAGAAAATCAGCCCCAGCCATAATGGCTCCTTTAGGATTTGCAGTACGAGCCTGATCATCCCCTCCTGCTGAAGGACGAATGCCAGGAACAACTTTTATTAAATTTTTGCCTTTCGTTTCATTTATGATGGGCAAGTCAAGGGGAGAACAGACGAGGCCATCAATCTCTGCATCAGCGCAAACTGTAGCTCGGGCCTTCAGAGCATCAGACATCGCGCAACCAGGGGTAACTTCCTCCCAAAGTTCGTTATTCATACTTGTCAAAACTGTAACTCCCAAAAGATTCATTTCACCGCCGACCTTGTCTCTACCAGCCTTAGCATCTTCCAGCATAGCTCTGCCACCTGCACCATGAAGAGTCAAAGCCCATATTCCCTCTCCGGCTAAAGCTTCAACAGCCATACGAACAGTATTAGGGATATCATGAAGTTTCAAGTCGAGAAAGACCTTATAGTCCATAGCCATTATCTCTTTTAAAAAAGGAATTCCGCCTTTTGCATAGAGCTGGTGACCGATTTTAACGTGTTTTAGCTCTCCCTGTAACTCGGAAAGCAGTTGACGGCATTCAGTTAGGTTCTCTACATCCAAAGCAAGTATCAACTTGTTTTGGGCTTCGTTTATCATCTAAAAAACTCCTTTCTGAGCGCGGGCTTGCCCCTTAAGGTCACGAAGATGTTTGACCTCATGTTCAATTAAATAGGTATTCAGCCCTTTACATATAAGGGACGGGATATCAGAGTGAACGAACATTGCCGTTCCAAGTTCTACAGCGCTCGCTCCTGCAAGAACCATAGATAAAGCGTCTTGCCACGTAGTAACACCACCACACCCAATAACAGGAATGGAAACGGCTTCACAAACCTGCCAAACCAAGCGCAGCGCAAGAGGAAAAACAGCCGGCCCGGAAAAACCGGCGAAGGTTCTGTTAAAGACAGGTTGCCGCCGATTAATATCTATAGCCATTCCAAGCCACGTATTCGCTACGACAAGGGCATCTGCCCCTGCATCTTCAGCAGCTCTCGCTACTTTTTGTGGATCGTGAGCCTGAGGCGTAAGTTTAACAAACAGCGAACCCGGCCAGACCGATCTGGCTGCAGCTACTGCTTCGGCAGTACTTTCAGGATGGACGCCCCAAGCCATACCATCGCCATCCACATTAGGACACGAGATATTTAATTCCACACCCTTTACAATGTCACTTCTTTCAGCAAGAGCTAATAACGTTTTTTGCGTATCCTCTATATTTTCCATAACGACGTTGACTAAAAAAGGCATACCGCCTTCGTGAATCATGGGAAGAGAATCATTCAGGAAAGAAGAAACTCCAGTATTTTGAAGACCTATGCTATTGAGCATACCGCACGATGTTTCCCATACCCGCATTCCTTTATTGCCACGACGGGCTTCATAACTTACAGCTTTTGTGCAAAGAGCTCCCACACCATCGAGATTTTTACGACTCCAGAGAGGGGGGTCATACGGCCAGACACCTGAGGCAATAATGATTGGAGTTTCTATATTTATGCCGGCCAGAGTATCTGCTAATCTATTCCACGTCATTCCAGTCAACCTCCCCCGCCAAGAAAAACGGACCATCTACACATACTCGTTTAGGTCCCTTTGCAGTGGTAATTACACACCCTAAACATCCCCCAATGCCACAAGCCATCTTCATATCAAGGCTTACTCTAACCTGATCGCCCTGGTCGTTATATTTTTGTGCAATGGCTTTCAACATGGGAAATGGACCACATGTCCATATTTCTTGATCTCTTTCGAGTCTATCTGGCAAAGCGACAAGGACATTTCCTTTGAGACCTATTGTTCCATCATCGGAACATACTTTCAGATTAGAGGTCTTTTCCTTTACATACCTTGCAAATCCCTCCCAGCCTTCGCCGGGAATTCCAAGTACAAACTCATGGCTTTTAAGTTCAGGAAAACACTGCAGTGCAAAAAGGAGAGGTGCAGCTCCTAATGTACCAGCTACAAAAAGAATCTTCTTTCCTGAAGGCTTCTCTAGATATCCATTCCCTATTGGTCCTCGCAATGTCGCTTTTGTTCCTGGAGGAAGAGTAGCTAGAAGATTCGTAAATTTTCCCACTATCTGAAAGAGTACCGTAATCGTATCAGCTTCAGTAGCGGCTATTGCAAAAGGACGGCCTAATAAGGGATCGAGAATTCCTGGCAAACGAACCATGACAAACTGCCCTGGTTTCGCTGAAGAAGCCACGGAAGAACAGTGAAAAACCACTTCTGCAACTTCGGAACTTACAGAACTGACTTTTAAAACCGTTGCATTATGATCTATTCGATCCATTATCTTCTCCTCTGTCAAAAATTTTTCCCTCAAGAATGGTCATAACTGGCCAGCCTGTTAAAACTTCTCCATTCCATGGAGTCATCCGTGCTTTACTTTTCCATGTAGAAACATCTACAACTTTCGATTCATCAAGATCGATAACAGTCAAATCTGCAATTAAACCTTCTGCTATATGTCCAAGTTTTTGCCATTCTTCTGGAAGTATGGCTGCCGGCCCAGAAGTAAAGAGTTCAAGAACCCTTGCTAAAGAAACTGGCTGCCCCATTTTCAACCATGTATCAAGAACAACGGCAACTGAACATTCAAGAGATGCTATGCCAAAAGGAGCTTCCTGAAAAGGAAGATCTTTCTCATTTTCGTGCCAGGGAGCGTGGTCGGTAACAATAGCGTCAATAGTTCCATCAGCTATGGCAGCCCAAGCGGCTTTCACGTCTTCCCGACTACGAAGAGGAGGATTGACTTTATACACAGCATGGTATCGGCTAACAATTACGTTGTTTTCATCAAGAGAAAGATGATGAGGTGTAACATCGCATGTAACAGGCAATCCTTCCTTTTTAGCCGCTGCGATAGCTTTAAAGGCAAGAGCCGTACTTACATGAGTGAAGTGAATGGGAGCGCCTGTTTCTCGGCACAGAGCTATTCCCCGTTCAATATCGATATATTCGGCAGAATGAGGAAATCCTTTTAGGCCGCTCAGGGCAGAGATTCTACCTTCGTTAACCTGGCCTTTTTCCGTTAAGGAAGCTTCTTCCGGATGCTCCATAATAATAGCACCAACATCCTGGCTATAGAGAAGGGCGGTTCGTAAAAGTTTGGATGTTTTGACGGGAGCCCCATCGTCTGTGAAAAGAACGGCTCCTGCCTCACGAAGCAATCCTAGCTCTGCCAAATACTCACCTTTTCTCTTGTGGCTTATACACGCTCCTGGCAAGACTCTTGCGCCTCCGGCACGACGACCCTTTTCAGCAATATATTCTACAAGGGATGGAATATCAATTACAGGATCAGTATTAGGCATGGTAACAACAGTCGTATAGCCTCCAGCTGCTGCGGCTTTAGAACCGCTTTCTATATCTTCCCGCCACTCGAAGCCTGGATCTCTAAAATGTACATGTAAATCTATGAATCCTGGAGCAAGAACTTTCCCCTCCAGGTCAATAACCTTCATATCATCAGTTACATCTATAGTCTCTGCTATTTTTTCTATCTTTTTCCCCGCTACTAAAACATCGGAGACCTCTTCTCGCAATTCTTTCCCATCGAAAATCCGGGCATTTTTAAACAGAATCAATTGCGTACACCTCCCAGGCAAAGGTAAAGCAAGGCCATTCGAACAGCCACACCGCTTCGTACCTGTTTCAAAATAATGCTCTTCTCTCCATCAGCAACGGAAGAAGCAATTTCAACTTCTCTGTTTATGGGGCCAGGATGCATTACTATAGCATCAGGTTTTGCTAAATCCATAAGTTTTTCTGTCGCTCCATATCGTCTGTGGTATTCGTCAATGGAAGGAATCAACCCTTCTTCCTGGCGTTCTTTTTGTATTCTAAGGAGGTAAACCATATCAGACCCTGATACGGCTTTTTTCGGATCAGCCTCGTAGGCAACACCGAGCTCTTCATGGCACAGGGGCATTAACGTTCTTGGTCCTGCAAGAACAACTTCAACTCCCATTTTGCGGAAAGCCTGAATGTCGCTTCGCGCAACTCGGCTATGGAGCACATCCCCAACTATAGCCATTTTCCTGCCTTCCAATTTTCCAAGATGCTGTCTGGCAGCGTGGAGATCGAGAAGGGCCTGAGTTGGATGTCCATTTGTTCCGTCTCCTGCATTAAAGACAGATGCCCTATGAAGTTTGCGTGCCAGATAATCTGCTGCTCCCACTGCCGAATGGCGCATAACTACAGCATCTGCTCCCATAGCTTCAAGCGTCCAGGCTGTATCTCTCATAGTCTCGCCTTTACTGACACTTGAACCAGAGGCCGACCAATTGACAACATCAGCCGAAAGCATCTTTTCTGCAAGTTCAAAAGATACGCGTGTTCGCGTCGAGTTTTCAAAAAAGAAATTGACAATCAGTTTTCCACGCAACGCCGGAACTTTTTTAATAGGACGATTCATGAGTTCTTCCATATAATCTGCCTGTTCAAGGAAAAACTCGAGCTCTTCTCTGGTCCAATCCTCCAGCGAGATAAGATGCCTATGTCTCCACTGCATCACTCTACTCCCCCATTTCGTTCACAAATCACTACTTTATCTTCGCCATCAAACTCTTTAACTCGAACTTCTACTGTCTCTGTTTTAGAGGTAGGAACAGTTCGACCTGTATAATCAGCCTGTATAGGAAGTTCACGATGTCCACGATCCACAAGAATAACCAATTGAACGCGATCCGGACGCCCTAAATCCATGAGAGCATCCAGAGCTGCACGTATGGTTCTTCCCGTATAAAGAACATCATCGACAAGAATGAGTTTCTTTCCTGCAATATCAATTGGTATAGATGTACTATGTACGATGGGTTGTTCTTGTAAAGTTGTAATGTCATCACGATAGAGCGTTATATCAAGTTCTCCTGTTGGGACCTTAACTCCCTCTGTTTCCTTAAGGATACTTCGAAGACGTGCCGCCAAATATACACCTCGTCGCTGAATCCCCAAAAGGACAACATCTTCAAGCCCTTTGTTTCGCTCAACAATTTCTACGGCAATTCGCCGAAGAATTCGCTCCATATCTCCCTCTGTCATGACAACCGCTTTCTCAATAAGATTCATCCCCATCCTCCTTTTCCTTACAGAGCAAAAAAACAAGGCCATAAGCCGTTTTCACGGCCCATGGCCTTGTTACGATTCTTTATTCTTCCCAAAATAACACCATCTCTTTTTACCATTTCTCAGAACCTCCCTGATGTTCTGAGAAAGTGTATCAGGAAAAAAGTCTTAATGCAAGCGGTTGCACAATTAATTTTTATTCAAATTCTTTAAGCATAACCTTAAATTCTTCTTCTTTCCCAGACAGTATGTGATAAACATGATCGTCTGTCGGGAATTTCTCCGTTTTCACATCTTCAACATATTCTTTAAAGGCTCTGATCTCCTCTGCCGCTACATTAGCATACTTCTTTACAAATTTTGGCGTGAATGCCTCAAACAACCCTAACATATCGCCGCAAATCAAAAGTTGACCATCGCAAGGCAATCCAGCTCCAATAGAATAGACGGGAATGGTAAGTTTCTTCGCTATAAAGGCCGTCAGCTCTGGGGGAACAGCCTCAAGTAAGAGAGCGTAAGCTCCAGCTTCTTGTATAGCCAATGCATCTTTGATAAGCTCCCGAGCACTTTCAGGATCTCGTCCCTGTGCCTTAAACCCACCAAGCTGTCCAGAACTTTGTGGAGTTAATCCAATGTGCCCCATTACTAAAATACCAGCATCAGCTATAGCTTTTATTCGGCTCAAAACTCGTCGTCCGCCCTCAAGTTTTACAGCATCCATATCCGCTTCTTTTAAGAAGCGTCCAGCATTCCTAACAGCATCCTCATCGGAAATCTGATACGACAAAAAAGGCATGTCTCCGATACAAAAAGTATTTGGAGCTCCACGACGAACAGCCTGACAATGACGAATACAATCATCCATGGTCACAGGAATAGTTCCTTCATATCCAAGAACAACCATACCAAGAGAATCGCCCACAAGAATCATATCCATTCCTGCCTGTTCAACAAAAGATGCTGTCGGAAAATCATAGGCTGTAACCCAAGCCACTTTTTCTCCACTGGCTTTCATTTTTACAAAATCCAGTCGCCCTTTCTTCTTTGCCACTATCAACCGCCTCCTCTAGCTATTTATATACTTTATTCTCGATAACCAAGTCGTTTTGAAACATCTAAAGAAGCTATACGCAGCCCCTCAACTAGTCTTTTTTTTGCTTCAGAAGTGAAAGCTCCCTCCACCCCTGAGGAACTCATTGCTGCCACAATTTTTCCCAGATGATCTTTTACAGGAACCGCCACACAGCACAATCCCAGTTCAAGCTCTTGATTATCCTCGGCCCACCCTCTTTTTCTTACGTTATCAATCTCTTGAAGAAACTTTTCTTTTGTTTTTATCGTATATGGCGTAAGGGAAATTAGAGGGAAGGCAATGATTTCTAAGATTTTAGAATCAGGCAACTCAGAAAGAAGAACTTTTCCGGCTGCAGTGCAATATAGAGGTATCCTTTTGCCAATATGTGAATAATGAATATGTTGACCTTCAGGTTCTACTTTTTCAACATATACACCTTCATCCCGATCTCGAATAACTAAATGAACCGTTATATGCACCTTTTTCGCAAGAGCAGCCATTATAGGTTGCGCACAGAGACGAATATCCAAACCATGATGGACAATGCTTCCAAGCTCTAAAAGTTTTAAGCCAGGCGCAAAGTAGCCAGGAGATGTTGTTTCCTTCAAGAAACCATGCTCTACAAAAACTTTAAGAAAGCGATGAACTGTCGATTTGGGGATAGAAGTACATAAAGCAATTTCCGACGCTGTTCGTTGTGGATGAGAAAAAGAAAATGAGGAAAGAATAGCAAGAGCCCGATCAAGACTTTTAAAAGAAGGGGAAGCTTTTCCTTTCATTAAATCTTCCACCTCGTCTCATATAATAAGAATTATTTCCCATAATATGAGATTGTATCATATTTTGAATATCTTTTCTATTGAATATTTTTATATACAAACAAAAGAGACACTTAAAAGTATCTCTTTTGTTTGTTAGTATCCCTAATATTCCAAAGATTCGAGCCAGTCAAGAATATGTCGAGCTAATGCAACACGACTATCTGAGTAAGCATGATCAGTATCCATAATTATTTCCTTTAGACCTTGCGGAGTAGTTCGTTTCAAGGCTTCTACAAAAGGAAGATGATTTGTTCTCAAAGGGGTAATATTATCCTTTTTTGCTCCTATCACAAGAATATTACGCTTCTTAAAATGAGGAGCAGAGTTGACAATATCCCATTCATGCAAATGATTACGCAACTCTTTCAATAACATATCTTCGTTTGTCCCCTGAAGAGGTGGGGTACATACTTGAAGCAATAGATCCAATTTCTTCTGACTTTCAGGATCATTTAGACTGTTTCTAGCATCTAACCCTGGATTCCAGCCTGAAATAAAGCAAAAATCACGAATATCAGAAATAAAATCAGCAACTTTTGCCATAGCAAAGCCGCCCATACTATGACCGAAAACAATAATCCGTTCGGGGTCTACACCATAGTTCTTCTGTGCGAAATCACTCTGCAAAAAACGAACGGCATGAACCGAATCGGCAACAACATGAGAAAAAGAATAGGTACCCTGACTTCCCCAACAGCCTCTATAAGAGAAGACCATCGTATTGAATCCTGCTCGTCTTAAAATTTGTGCAAGGTCAAGGTTTTTTTCCGTTCCAGGAAAACCGTGAAGAAGCAAAATCGTAGGGTGAGGCGGCACACCCTGGGCAATATAGATGACACCATAAAGATGACATCCTTCCGAAATAAAATCGATAGCCTCTACGGAAGGAGGAAAACGCCAATCTACAGTTTCAGGATCGATACCGATGCAGGGACGATACATAAAGAGATCACCTCTCGTTTTCTTCGTTTATATATCGAAAACACTTACAACAGGCGTATGATCTGATGGTTTTTCCCAACCTCGTGGCTCTCGGTCTACATAACAATCTGTAGAGCAATCAGCGAGGGAGGATGTAGCAAGAATATGATCTATTCTCCATCCGATATTTCGTTCAAGGGCATTTTTTACCCGATAATCAAAAAATGAAAATTCCCCTTCTTCAGGCCTATATTTTCTAAAGATATCGACGAAACCCCAATCTTTTACTTCTTCAAACTTTTTCTTAATATCCTCATGAAAGCAAACGTGGTCTCTCTTCCGCTCCGGACTTGTCACATCAATATCTGTAGGGGCAACATTCATATCACCAAGCCAAACTACTTTCTCATCAGTAGAATATTCTCTCTCGAAGAGAGCTTTCAGGCGATCAAAAAAACGCATCTTATAGAGATAATCAGGGTGATCTATAGCTTTGCCCTGCGGTACATACGTATTGATAATATGGACACCGCAAATCGTTCCTCGAACTATACGACTTTCAGGATCGGGAGATTCGCCGTCTTCAAAACCAAAGTGGGCATTTTCTATCGGATGGGTGCTCAAAAGAGCAACGCCGTTATAGGCTTTTTCTCCTCTGAAAGAGGCGTTATATCCTATACTCTCAAAATCTGAAGCGGGGAAAAACTGATCCTCAGTTTTAGTTTCTTGCAGACATAGCACATCCACTCTGTTATCATGAAGCCACTTAGTCAATACATGCATTCTGCTTCGAACTGAATTAACGTTAAAAGTTGCAACCTTCAATAAGGCCATAATATCCACCGCCTTCTCGTAATATGCTTCTATTTTACACAATCTCGGGAATGAGGAGTGTTGGATAACAATGAAGAAGAATTTCTGGTCGGATTCTTTAGGGAAAAAGGTTTTTACGATGCTCCTTATTACTAGTTTTATCATCGTATTTGGCATTATAGGTATGCACTTTATAGTAAACCTTTCGTGGATAGATTCTCTCTATTACACCATAATTACACTTTCTACAGTCGGATACGGCGCTCCTGAAAGTCTCTCTGGAGCAGAAAAAATATTTATTGTCACTTTAATTTTACTTGGCATGGGAATTGTAGGATATGTACTTGGGAATATGGCACAGCTTTTAGTGAGCGAAAAAATCGTAGCTCTTTTAGGTAAGGGAGGGGACAGACGAGTGGCTCGACTTTCAGATCACTGGATTATTTGCGGATTAGGACGTTATGGCTCAGAAGTTGCTCATTTTCTTTCAGCTGACAACATTACCTTTGTTGCGCTGGAGATAGAAGAAGAAAAAGTATCGGCTGGACGCGAACAGGGATGGCTTGTTCTTCACGGCGATGCAAGAAATGAAGAGTGTTTGAACAAAGCCGGAATCGCCGTTTCCAAAGGAATGATTGTTGCCCTCGGAGACGATGCCGATAGTGTCTACACCGTTCTTACGGCTCGTTCATTAGCCTCAAATATACGAATTGTAGTGCGAGCAAATGACGCCGGATCAGTAAATGTCCTCTATAGATCCGGCGCCGACAAAGTTATTAACCCTGTTTTGGCTGGCGCCGCTTCAATGGTACGAGCTTCTCTCCAGCCATCTGTAGAAGATTTTCTCGAACTGGTCAATATTTCAAGAAAGCTTGATCTTGATTTTGGAACAGTGCATATCACTTCAGGAAGTTTCATGACTGGAATGACTCTCTCTGAAGCACCTTTGCGTTCAATTTACGAAGCAAATGTTATCGCCGTTATTAGAGAAGGCGGAAAAATCATATATAATCCAAGCGGCAATCTTCAACTTGAGACCAATGATCACCTTATAGTCTTTGGGCAACGAAAACAAATTGCGAAGCTTCGGCATGATATTACTCTTCCAGAACAGTCACATTCTCAGGAAGAGCTCTTTGTTTCTCATCCGATTCAAGAACAAAAGTAGTAAGAAGCTCAGAAATTGATTCGGCACCACAGCTTACACCTTCGGCTTCCCTTGCAACACTTTCTGAAGCAGAAACTGTCTCTTCCGAAGCCTGACGAATGGTTGAAATCATTTCTCTGATACGAAGAGCCGAGGAAAGAACCTGCTCAACAGACTCTTTCATTTCTTCTCCTGAAACCGCCTGATTTTCAGCCAAAGAGGCCAGAGACTGAATTATAGTATTAATTTTTGAAGTTTCTCCCAAGGCTTCTGTGAGACCCTCTCTTGCATGTCGAGCTCTTTTTACCGTTTCTGCCATTATTTCTCCTGTCTCTTGAATAGATTGAACTGATAAAGATGCATCCTTTTGAAGGTGCTTAATCTGACTCTCAACATTCCGTGCAGCAGTTGCCGATTCCTCTGCCAATTTTCTAACTTCATCTGCGACAACGGCAAAACCTCGCCCCGCCTCTCCTGCACGTGCAGCTTCAATAGCCGCATTTAAAGAAAGAAGATTCGTCTGATCTGCAATTCCTGTTATCACACCAACAAAATTTGATATTCCCTCAATGGAAACACCAAGTTTTGCTATTTGCTGCTCTGTGCTTTTCATATTTTCCCCTACAGATTGAATAGAAAGAATAACTTCTTCCACTTTGCTTGCAGCTTCAGAGGAAAGAGTTGACGCGACTTCCGACGTTTTAGCAGCTTCCAAAGAAGAACGAGCTGACTCTTCAGCGCTACTTGCTACGCTCTTCACAGCCTGCTCCGCCTGTGATAAAGCAACACCGCTCTCTTCAGAAAGAGAGGTAAGCTCTTCTATAGTACTTTTAATTTCTTCCATTGATGCTGTGCTCTCTTGAGAAAGGGCAGCTAAATTTTCTGCTCTTTGAGTAGCGTTATCTGTATTTTCCCAAATTTCGGTTAAAGCCTGACGAAGAGAATCCACCATCGCTGATAGCGCATCTGCCATCTGTCCAAATTCATCACGGCTTTTTATTGCAAAATCCTCCCTGGAAAAGGAAAAGTTTTTATTGGCCCCTAACTCAGCCAGAGAAACAACATTTTTTAAAGGTGATGTTATTGACGAAGAAAGCTTCCAACCAGCGAAAAGACTTCCTATAACCATACATAAAGATGTTATGAGAATAAAACGAAGTGCAGAACTGTTCTTTACTGCAATAAGAGGACCAAGCTCATTTTGTAAACTCTCAATACGTGCTCGAAGAGAAGAAATTGCTCCATTCATTTCAGAACTAATACTTTCCATTTTTTCTGAACGGATTGACCGCCTTTCCTCATCTACTTTGACAAGAGGCGAAATCGATTCTTCAAGTAATTTTTGTGCTTCCACAAAATTTTCGAAATGGCTTCGAGACTCCTCGTCAAGGGCCATCATATCGAAAAGGGGAAGGTATCCAGATAAATTGACCATTTCTTTTTTGAGATTATAAATATAGGAAAGATCGCCCGTCTGAAGAAAACGAACTCCTTCCGACTTGGCAAGCAATAAGCTGCGAATCCCCAGCCCTGCATAATAAGAAAGACTTGCGTTCTGATTTTTTTCTGCAGCCACCATCATTGCTGTCAACTCTTGTTCCATTGTTTCACTGGGGCTGATAAAACCTGTCTGAGAAAGTATGTCAAGATCATCGTTGAGTTGTACGGCGGTTTGAAACGCTTCATCGTAAGAAGAAAGATAGGATAAAAGTTGTGATGTTTTCTGTTTTAACTCCTCCGACTGGAGTTTATCTTTTAACAATGGAAGGGAAGTTTGCAGTTCAGACTGAATATTTCTATACTGAATTTGATCGTCAATGCGTCTAAACTCTATATATCGATTCGCAGTTGTGGCCATAACCATCAAATCTCGTTGTATGCGCGCACTTTCATCGCTAATAGTCGCTAAATACTGATATTGGTACAGTCCATCTGACGACTGATTGAGTGATCGGAAACTAAGCCATCCAACAAGTACCATCAGAAAAATCAACAGCATGAAAGTTATCGCAATCTTGCGCGATATACTTCCATATTTCATAGGCTATCCCTCCAAATAATATTAGACTTATTTTTTACGTGACAATAAAGCTAATCCAATAAAAATGAGGAAAATACCAAAAAAAGAAAGCATTGAAAGCCGCTCTCCTAAAAGAAAAACTCCCAATAAACATGCTGTCAAAGGTTCTGTTAGCGAAAGTGTGTAAACTTTCGCTACTGGTATCCAGGCAATACCAATAGAGAAAAGAACATATGGCAAAGCTGTAGCAACTATTCCAAGATGAAGAGCTACCCCCACCCCCTTCCATTCGGAAAGCCATGAAATATTAAAAAGGAAAAGAAGAGGTATAAGAAAAAGAGCTCCGCCACAAAGAGTAATTGCAGCACTTTCAACAGGCCCGTGAGAAAGCCTCAGACCTTTGAGCCCAATACCACACACGGCATAAGAAAAAGCTGCGCCTAAGGCCATAAAAATGCCTAAAAAACTGGCTTCGGCCTGAAAAGACACCCCTTCCATACTTAAAAAGAAGCATCCGACAACCGCTAATATAGTTGAGAAATACCACATCTTTTCCGGTGGTTCTTTATAGACAAAATAGCCGAGTAAACCTGCCCATAAAGGGGCACTCCCAATAGCAACCATCGTTCCTACGGAAACTCCGGTGAGTTTCACTGCAGCGAAGAAAAAAAACTGGAAACCAGCCATACCTAAAGCAGCAGGTAAAATATGCTTCGGAAGCCACGGTCCTTTAATCCAAGAAATTCCTCTTCTCAGCAACAAAAGCAAAAAAAGGATTCCGCCTCCCACAGCAATTCGTATTGTTCCTACTGTGAAAGGGGAAGCTCCGAGAGGTGCAAAGGCCTGAGCAGTTCCCGAAGTTCCCCAGAAAACACCAGCCAGAAGAACCAGAACGGAACCAATAATATTCTGGCTGCTGACTATTTTTCTCACGAAATCGCCTCTTTCTACATATCGGTCAACGACTCCATATCAACGTAATCTGCGCGGTTAATTTGACCATGCCACAATTCCCCCTTGAGGAAAAGAGCTACATTCTCAGCCGCAACCTGGCATGCATCGGCCATAGCACCAATAACATTATTTGAATTATGAGGAGACCCTAGAAAATTAGGAAGGTCGAAAAAAGGATAGTTTATCTCAAATGTACCTCTCCCCCATGTAGGTTCGTTCCACCAGACATCAAGTCCGGCCTGAAACTCTGGGAAAAGCTTCAAATGTTCATACAAATCCTTTTCAACTACGAGAGGAGCTCTTGCTACATTAATAAGGATAGCATCTTTTTTCATTATTAACAGTTGCTCACGACCTATTAAATTTTTCGTCTGTTTCGTAAGAGGGAGGGTCAAGACAACAACATCGGCATTCTCTAATACATGAGGAAGAGAATGTAATGTACCAACATAATCAACAGAATCTGTCGTCTTCCCACTCGTGTTAATAGCCATAATTTTCATTCCTAACGCTTTAAATAAATGAGCCGTATGCCTGCCTATGCCGCCATATCCGATAATTCCTGCTGTAAGTCCCTTTAGATTTCTCAAAAACAATGATCGTTGATCAAATTCTCCAGAAGCAAGCTTCATATGTAAAGGAACCAGATGTCGAGCCAAAGCCATGGTCATAGACAAAACGTGCTCAGCAATTTGATATGCCCATCCGCCTGCATTGCATGCAATAGCAACATGCCGAGGAATATCAGTAAAAGGAAGATAATCAACACCTGTTGAGATCGTCTGCAAAAGTCGAAGATTTTCTAAAAGCGAATACTCTCCTTTCTCAATCTCTTTATTAAAAAAGAAAGAAAGAAGTACATCTGCATCTCTCAAAATGACGCGCCGACTCTCTCTATCTGAATCTTCAAGGTAAACAACCTCAGCTACATCTTGAAGGGGAGCTTCAATCCGCTTACGAATTCCCGCTTCTATAGAACTAGTCACGACAACAGAACTCAACTCTTTTTTCATAGTGCAACCTCCCTTTACACATATACTTGATACAGGTATTTGTATCATACACTATTGTCGACTCTTTCTCTTATATTGTAGAACCTATGCGATAAGTGTATAATTTACTTAAATTATAATATTTCGATTGTGTCAGGAGGGATATAGATGTCATCTGAATGTTTTGAAATGAAAGATGCCCTCAAATATGGAATTCACGCCGAAATCGAAGCGAAAAACTTTTACTCTCTTTGGGCCGATAATGTCACAGAAGAGCATTTAAAAAAGGAATTATTAGAACTTGCAGAATGGGAAAATAGCCACGAGGAAGATTTAAAGAAACTTTACTTTAAGATGTATGGGGAAGAATGTCCTATTGATCCAGAAATGGTCGTTTCCCCAGAACTAAAAGTTCAAACAAAAGATTTTGGTGAGGTAACATCTCTTCTCAGAATTGCTGGAGCTGCATATCTGTCAGAAATGAGAGCGATGGAATTTTATGAACGCCTCGCCAAAGAGAGCAGCGGAGAGTCCGCTGTTATGTTTAACAAGCTTAAAGATATGGAAAAAGGACATATGGATATTACCAAAAAACGCTATATGAAGATTCGTGAAGATGTTGTAGGATTCAGAGCTTTTTAAAGAACATCACAGACACAAAAGTAAACGACATAAAAGGGAAAAGGGAAACTTTCTTGTTGAAAGTTTCCCTTTTCTTCTTTATTCAATGTAAACGTATTTGCACCTGCTTATACGTTAGATGCTGCCTCTTTTTTTAACATACGACGCAAAACTTTCCCTGTACTTGACAGAGGGAAAGCATCTATAAACTCTACACTTCGCGGAACTTTGTAATGAGCTAGATGTTTTTTACAAAAATCTATAACTTCACGAGGGGTCAAGGATTCTCCCTGTTTTTTCTTCACATAGGCCTTAGGAACCTCTCCGTTCACTTGGTGAGGAATTCCTACAACAATCGCCTGTTCTATAGCTGGATGGGTCTGCAAAATAGCTTCTACTTCCTGAGGATACACATTAAAACCACCAACAATAATAATATCTGTTACGCGGTCAAGAATCTGAACATACCCATCAGAATCAACACGTACATAATCTCCCGTGTTAAACCACCCCTCTTGGAAGCGATCTGCAGACTTGTCAGGATCTCTGAAATATTGAGAAGTTACAGAATTTCCCTTAACCCAAAGCACACCTTCACCGGCAGAAGTTACGTCTTCTCCTGATTCATTTATCAGGCGCCATTGATAACCAGAAATGAAGGGACCAACCGTTCCTAACTTTCGTTCTTCATAAGAGCGATTTACACAAACAACTGGCGAACATTCAGTAAGACCGTACCCTTCAAGAACCTCAACTCCCAAGTATTCTTTCACTCGTGAATCTAGTTGCATATTCAATCTATCTCCACCACTTATAACAACTTTTAAACCTTCAGGTTTGGGAGCACCATGATCGATAGAAGAAAGAAGAAATGTAAGCATGGTCGGAACAACTAAGAGGACATTTGTTTTTGAATGGCTAATGGCCTCAAGCGTCCTATGGGGCGGTAGAAAAGAAGGTAATATCGTCTGTAGCATTCCGCACAAAAGAGGCATAAGACCAGCGACGGTAAAACCAAAAGAGTGAAAATTAGGCAAAACATTAAGAAAAATATCCCCTTCCCTCAACTCTGTTAACTCCTTGAAAACCGTAAGGGCATTGTGAAGAAGGTTTTTATGAGAGAGAGGAACTGCTTTAGGAAGACCTGTCGTTCCAGAAGTAGCAAATATAACGGCTAATTCTTCATCTCCTCTTTGAGAAGGTCGACCTTCCAAAGAACCCAAAGATGAGTCGAGAGGAGATATATACCAAGGGAAACCATTATCAGTAAGAGCTTGTTGCAAATCATCCATCTCGGTGCCAAGAATGACAGCAAAGGGATCTACAAGTTTGAGAATTCCCATAGATGTAGGAACCCCAGCTCTTGTATTTATCGGAACAATAGCTCCGCCTAAAGACCACACAGCTAGCGATAAGGCTAAAACCATCGGTGAATTTGGCATCATTACCGCCAATCTATGCCCTTTACCAAATCCACCCTTTTCGAGATTATCTTTACAAACAGCTGCGAGATCAGCTAATTTCCGTCCAGTCCACCATTCATCATTCCACCAGAGAACAGGCTGATTCCAATCTTTTTGAAGCCTGTTCATAATCCTATTTTCGAGCCGAAACACCATTTCCGTCATACAAGCCTCCAGATAAAGAGTGTCCAGTTTACAAAATATCACTGGCCGGTGACAATTTTACTGTGAAATAGGGAGAAGATCAAAAGGAGAATATAGAGCAAATATGTGATAGGATTTCGTTACAATAAAAAGGAGGTTTTCTTTTGAAAAACTACACTGATTATCTCAATCTCATCGACACCACAATAGATAAATACATCGACTCTATCTGGGAGCTAAACCTCTATATGGCCTCTCATCCAGAGTTGGGAGAACAAGAATTAGAAGCCAGTAAAAGAATGCACGATTTTCTTCAAGGAAGTGGATACAAAACAACGCTTCCCTACTGCGATATTCCCACTTCCTTCTGTGCGGAAAAAGGAGATACTGGCCCCTCAGTAGCTCTTTTAGCTGAATATGATGCTTTGCCGGAAATAGGTCATGCGTGTGGACATTGCCTTCATGGAAGTATGTCATTACTTGCCGGACTTGCCCTTTCTCCTGTTCTTGACCATGTGCCAGGAAAAGTTTTTGTTATTGGTACACCTGCAGAAGAAACAAACGGAGCAAAGGTAACGTTGGCAAAAGAAGGAGTTTTTGACTCTATTGACTTGGCTATGATGATTCACTGCAACGATGTTACTAGTTACGTAGATTACCGATCATTAGCAATGGATGCCATCGAATTCACCTTTGACGGCCAAACTGCTCATGCAGCAGGAGCTCCATGGGAGGGACGCAATGCTCTTAATGGAGTGCAACTGTTTTTCCATGCTATCGATATGCTCAGACAACATGTCAAACCAAGTGTAAGAATGCATGGAATCGTTTCTCACGGCGGAGATGCTCCTAATATTGTTCCAGACAAAGCCAGTGCCAAATTTTATTTTAGAGCTCCTGAAAGGAAGTATCTCAATGTTGTTTTAGAAAAGATCTTTAATTGTGCCAAGGGAGCTGCTTTGGCAACAGAAACGACTGTACACTGGCGAAATGTAGAGTTCAGCTTTGACGAGATGCGCCCCAATAAAGCAGCAGAAAAAATGCTGGGAGAGATTTTTACAGAGTGCGGTGTCGCCACGATAAACTCACCTGGCCCAGGCGGATCCAGCGATATGGGTAATGTAAGCCAACACTGTGCGGCTCTTCAACCACTCCTTGCAATTACAGATGTATCGACACCACATCATACGAGATCTTTTGCTAAAGCTGTCACAACACCACAAGCCAAACAAGCATTAAAAACCGGAGCTGAAATTCTTGCAAAGGGAACTTTGCGTTTCATCCTTAATACTACACTTCAAGAAGAAATCAAAAAAGAATTTAATTCATATCGTTAACACATTAAGGGGCATTCGTATTTATGCGAACTGCCCCTCTTTTCCCTATCATGAGAATAATGTATTTTTTATACCAAATATGCCCTAGGTCCCATTGACAGCCATTTTTGCTAGTGATAAGCTCTTTTTCAAGAGATAGTGATTGAGATAACATTCTCAAGGAGGCGCTACCATGTGGGATCATAAAATATCAATTAATGAGATTAGAGAGATTAGAACAAAAACAACTGCCTATTTTGGCGTTGGAGCTATTAGAAAAATTGATGACATTATGGGAATTCTTTCTGCTCAGGGAATAAAAAAGGTTCTCTGCGTTACAGGACGCGGATCATATAAAAAAACAGGTGCCTGGAATTATGTCAGCGACGCTTTTAATAAGCATGGCATCGAACATGTACTTTACGATAAGATAACACCGAACCCAACAGCAGATGCTGTAGACGAAGCAACACAGATAGCACGCGATTTTGGAGCACAGGCAGTTATAGCTATAGGCGGTGGAAGCCCCATAGATGCAGGTAAAAGCGCAGCTATACTTCTGGAATATCCCCAAGAAAATGCTCGTTCTTTATATGAGTTGAAATTTGCGCCAACAAAAGCCGCTCCTGTTATTGCTATAAACCTCACCCACGGAACAGGTACAGAAGTTGACCGATTTGCCGTAGTGAGTATTCCTGAAAAAGAATATAAGCCAGCGATTGCTTACGATTGCATCTATCCGTTGTATGCTATTGATGATCCAGCTCTCATGACTGGTCTATCTCCAGACCAGACTCGTTACGTCTCTATCGATGCAGTCAACCACGTTGTGGAAGCAGCGACATCGGCAGCAGCAAGCCCCTACTCCATACTTTTAGCTCAAGAAACAGTACGTCTTGTTGCAACATATCTTCCTCAGGCATTACAACATCCTGAAGACTTAACTGCCCGCTATTTCCTGCTCTACGCATCTCTAATTGCAGGTGTAAGTTTTGATAATGGGCTTCTTCATTTCACTCATGCTCTTGAGCATCCTCTTTCTGCTGTAAAACCAGATTTAGCTCACGGCTTGGGGTTAGCTATGCTTCTTCCAGCCGTTTTAAAACAAATCTATCCGGCACAGCCAGAAGTACTTGCCGCTCTTTTTGCCCCTGTTGTCGATGGATTAAAAGGAATTCCGGCAGAGGGTGAAAAGGTAGCCCTCTCCGTAGAAAAATGGCTCTACTCTCTGGGAGTAACATCTAAACTTGCCGATGAAGGATATACAGAGAACGACCTTGATCGTCTCACCGAATTGGCCATGACAACACCGTCCCTTGATGGGTTGCTCGCGATTGCACCTGTACCAGCATCAAAAGAAGTTATTCGAACCATTTATAAAGACTCAATGAAGCCTTACTCCACCAAGTAAGATATTACGCATAGAGAGGGCGGCATCCCCAACCGTCCTCCAACAACGAAACCGGGGAGACCACCCTCTCCCCGGTTCCCCCTGTTTTAAAACATTTTATTTCTTACTGTATCCATCGACTTCAAAAGGAAGATCTATAACTTCATTTCCTTTTACCGAAAAAACTTTTTGCCAATTTGGCGAGTATCTTATTGGACAAGAAGGATTACCCTCTCCATCTTGCCATTGAAGAGGGAGGTCATACTCATCGTATAATACTGTTATCTCCCGTTTTTCCTTCATAAAAATTTTAAAAAGATTAAGTTCGTCAAGTCCAAAAAATTCATCGCAATACCCCTTGGCAAGCGAAAGAACGTTTCTGGGGATATGATCATAATCATCAAGTAAAATGGAATAAGGAGCAACTCGTATTCGTTCAGCTCGAAGAGGAACCCAAACTACCATCAGGTCTTTTTTGCCATTATGTTCCGGAAAAAAAGAAAAGGCACGATATACCTTCTCTGACATATAATACGCCTCCTTGTTTTATCCTCTATTGATAAAGTACAATTTCTACATCCTAACAGAAAGTTTTGGTGATTAATATGAATGACGGAGATCTTAGAAACCTTACACGTCAACTCATGGATGGAGCCATAGATCAGAATCTATTTATTCAAAGAATAAAAAGCCTTCCCTTTCAAGATCTAGGAGAAGTTAAACTTGATACACACAGAGCCCTGCGTAAAGGCTTTGCTGAGATCGTCTACTGTCCCGGCAAAAGTGACGAACAACTTCAACAAATAGCTAAGGCTCTTTCGGAAACACAAGAAAACGTTCTTTTTTCACGAGCAACAACACATCAATTCGACATTGTAAAATCTCTTCTTGAGGATGCTCAATATCATGAAAAAGCTCGTATGATTGGAATAAGACGTCGAGATATGGGAAAAAAGCCAGGGCTTGTAGTCGTAACTGCCGGTAGTAGTGATGTTCCTGTTGCTGAAGAAGCAGCAGTTACGGCTGAATATATGGGATGTGTTCCGAAACGACTCTACGATGTGGGAATAGCAGGTCTTCACAGACTTCTTGCCCATGTAGAAACCCTCCAGTCAGCAAAAGCTATTGTTGCTGTAGCCGGTATGGAAGGTGCTCTCCCTAGTGTTCTCGCAGGTCTTGTATCATGTCCTGTCGTCGGAGTTCCCACAAGCACAGGGTATGGAGCTAATTTAGCAGGCATGGCCCCTCTTCTAACAATGTTAAATTCATGCGCTTCCGGCGTTGCCGTTATGAATATTGATAACGGTCTTGGCGCCGGATTCTTTGCTGGGAAGATAGTCTTACAATCAGCCTAAAATAAAGATGAGGGCAAAAATAATTTTTTCTGCCCTCATCTTTATTTACTCTTTTGAATAAACTTCTCTTCCCTCTATAAACGTTCTAAGTACATGAGACCGTACATCAAGGGGATCTCCATCCCATAAAACGATATCTGCATCTTTGCCTTTTTCGAGGGTACCTACTTTGTCTGCAATACCTAAATGTTCTGCTGCAAAAATAGTAATAGCCTTCAAGGCAATATCTCGAGGTAACCCTGCTTTAAAAGCGAGAGCTGCACATACATAGAACTGATCAATAGGAATTACAGGATGGTCTGTTATGATGCAAAAATGGACTCCAGCATTATATAAAGTTGTCAAAGTCTGCCATGATGCATTCTTTAACTCAAGCTTGGGTTTACCGGTAAGAGTGGGGCCAATTGCTGCCATAATATTTTTTTCAGCTAAATAAGATGCTATAAGATGCCCCTCTGTACAATGTTCGATTGTGTAAAGAATATTAAATTCCTCTGCAATTCGAATTGCAGTAGCAATATCATCAGAACGATGGCAATGTATGCGCAGAGGCAATTCTCTGTTAATTACTGGGAGTAATGCTTCCATACCAAGATTCTTTTCAAAAAATTCTCCCTTTTTTTCAGCTTGCTCTTTTTTCCCCTGATAATTATGAGCATCGTTAAGTGCCTGACGCATTAAAGAAGCGTTAGCCATACGTGTCATAGGCATATTCGTTTTTCCGCCATACACACGCACTGGGTTTTCACCAAGAGCAGCCTTCATCCCAGAAGGAGCGCGAACAACCATTCTATCAACAACATCTGCACATGTTTTGACAATTGCTCCTTCTCCCCCAATAACATTGGCGCTTCCAGGTAAAATTTGAACACATGTTACTCCTCCAGAGAGAGCCTCGCTGAAACCAGGATCATCCTGATAAATGGCATCAAGAATCCGCAATTGAGGCGTAAGAGGATTTGTCATTTCGTTCCCATCTGACATACTCTCCGGATAACCTTGTATAAAAGCACCAAGATGGGTATGTGCATCAATAAGCCCAGGAGTTACGTACATTCCTGTTCCATCAATAATTTCAACGTCTGAAGGAAGAGTCAAACTTTCTCCTACGCTTACAATTTCTGATTCATTAAAAAGAACAGTTCCATTTTCAATGGGCTTACCAGTCATAGTTTCAATAGTGGCATGAATTATTGCTTTCATAAAAGTCCCTCCTGTATAAAAACTCGTGCATACAACAGAATTGTACCTTTGCTCTAAGCTTCTCTCAAGAGGTGTTATAATTCTTAATAGTATGCCAATCATGATTTAGACGGGAGGAATAAGATTAGGCATGATTAGTCGTTCATTAATCGAAAAAGTTTTTTCCGCAGCAAGTATCGAAAGATGGAATGACCATCCAAGGCCGGTGCAGTTTACAGAGTTGGCCAAACAAGCACATAAAATGATCATTGCCTATGTTATTGCCCGAGAAGAGGAAGATCACGGAACATCTATAGACTGGCATACTTTGATTGAAGGAGGTATTTTTGAATTTCTACATCGTGTTATTCTTACGGATATTAAACCTCCTGTTTTTCATAAACTCATGGCCCATAGAAGTGAAAGATATAAGCTGAATTCATGGGTGGTAGAACGTCTACGAAGTGACATAGAAGCCCTCTCTACGGACTTTTTTAACCGTTTTCAACACTATCTTTTAGATAATCCTGAATCAAACAAAGAGCGCAAGATTCTTCGCGCTGCTCACTATCTCGCAACAAAGTGGGAATTCGATTACATTTATGAATGGAGCAAACCACTATACGGCATAGATGCAACAAGAGATGAAATAAACAGACAGATAGAAGAACATAACGATCTCAGGGCCGTACAGACAATGCTAATGAATAGAGAGCTTCCGGACACACAAAAAGGGATATACGGTTTCACCGCTCTTGTGGGACAACTCCGCTTTCAAAAGAGATGGGCTCAAACTCCCAGAATTCCTCAAACATCCGTTCTGGGGCATCTTCTCATTGTTGCCATACTTTCATATTTTATCGCTATTGAAATAGGTGCATGCCCCCGTAGACAATATAACAACTTTTACGGAGGCCTTTTTCACGATCTTCCGGAAGTACTTACACGAGACATTATTTCTCCTGTAAAAAACTCCGTTGAAGGTTTAGATGATCTCATTAAAGAATATGAGCAGCAAGCTATGGAAGAAAAAATTTACCCGCTGCTTCCCTCTGGGTGGAGACGAGAAATTCGTTATTTTACTGAAAACGAATTCTCCAATCGCATCTGGCCTAACGACCAACCTTCACCTCAAATATTTCTGTCAGAGGAGATGGAAAACTCTCTAAACAAAAATGAATTTAATCCTGTCGATGGAAAGATTATCGAGGTATGTGATAAATTGTCTGCTTTTGTGGAAGCCTCTCTTTCTATGCGGACAGGAATAACATCACAAGCTTTGGATGAAGCTAAACGAAAATTATATAGCAGATATGCCAATAAGAAACTCTATGGATTCCCTATCGGCATGCTCTTTGATTTCTTTTGGTGACAACTATAGTCGCTCCTCTATTTTTAGTTAAGGAATTGAAGAGCGACTGCAGCCAAAATGGCAGCACCTATTGGAAGACATTTTTCATCGACATCAAAGTATGGGCTATGAAGCGGATGAGTAAACCCTTTCTCTTTATTTCCCGTTCCTAAAAGGAAGTAGGCTCCTGGTGCTTTTTGAAGAAAATATGCAAAATCGTCGACACCCATTTCAGGTTCTTTCATAACCTGGACATTTGCCGCACCAAGTAGCTGACGACCACACTCTGCCACGAGGTTTGTCATCTCTTCATCATTGATAAGACTCGGATAACCTTCAGTAAAGTTAATTTCACCTATTGCTCCCAAAGCATCTGGAATATTCTGTACAATACGTCGAACCAAGGCTCTGGTAAATATGCGTGTGTCAGGATCCATTGTGCGAATAATACCCCGCATTTCAGCTCTATCGGCAATAATATTACCTGCTGTACCTGCATGAAAAGAACCAACGGTAATAACGACTGGATCAAAAGGAGAAGAACGTCTGCTCACAACTTGCTGAAGAGACGCAACCATCTCGGAACCAATGGCCACTGCATCTATTCCACGATGAGGTTGAGCACCATGACTACCCGTTCCATGAATGATAATATGAAACATATCAGAAGCAGCCCTGAATTTTCCATACCCAACGCCAACAGTTCCAGCTTCTAATTGGGGATCACAATGAAGTCCGAATACGGCATCAACCTTCGGTGAGTCCATTACATTTTCTTCAATCATGGGCAAAGCTCCGCCATCTGTCTCTTCAGCAGGTTGAAAAAAGAATTTTACAGTTCCCGACAAATTATCACGAAAATCTGTCAATAAAGACGCCGCCCCAAGAAGAGAAGCTGTATGTACGTCATGTCCACATGCATGCATACACCCTTCAATTTCAGAAACATAAGAAGCCTCATTTTTTTCAGAAACAGGTAAGGCATCCATATCAGCGCGGAAGGCAATAGTTTTACCCTTTTTTTGCCCTCGGAGAATTCCAACAACACCTGTTTTCGCAGCTCTATAGTGTTCGATTCCAAGAGCATCAAGTTCTTTTTCCACGAGCTGGGCCGTATTTTCACAGTTAAAATCCAATTCTGGATGCTTGTGGATATTTCGTCTCAAGGCAACAAGATGTTCTTTCCTCTCTTGAGCTAAAAGATAGAGATTTTCTGAATTCATAGTTAGGCCTCCATGCGTTACAAAAAAATTTTCTAAAGTATCATACCAAATTTTACACGCTTCCGTTTCTTTTATTCTGCGAACATACTCTTGACGGGTACCCAAAGTCCCGTATAATCGACATCATAAAAGGAGGTGTTATTTTCTATGTTACGTAAGATAACAATCATTACCTTACTTCTTCTAGCAATAGCAGGAATATTTTATTTACGCGGAACAAAGGTGGAGAAAGTGCAGACTGAGACTATAGCAAAAGTACCTGCTACTCTTCCTTTAATTATAGATATAAGTGCAGCAGGGTGACCAGCCTGTGTTCAGATGTCCAAGGTTTTGGACGATTTCACACTGCAATACGGAGAATACGTTCAGGTCAAGAAGATTAATGTTATGCAAAATACGGAATTGGCAAAAAAATATGAAGTACGATACGTCCCCACTCTCGTTTTTGAAGATGGACAAGGTAATATTTTAGGAAAAGAAGTGGGTTTTATGCCTTTAGAGGATATTCTTAAGAAGTTAGAAGAATATGGTATCCAAATAAAGAAGAAGTAACAAGAAGGAGAATAAAATGCTGCATCTATTTGAATCAATTTACAGCACCCTCCATGCATCAAGCGGGCTTGCTTTAATGGCCGCCTTTATTTGGGGCATTTTCAGCATTTTGCTGAGCCCTTGCAATCTTGTTACTATACCTCTTGTTGTGGGGTATATCGAAAGCACACGAACTGCAAAAAGAGCGAGTGCTTTTGCTATTTCTTTAGCTTTTTCAGCAGGGATTTTTGTTAATTTGGCGCTTATCGGAATGGTACTCACATCTACCGGAATTTTAATGACAGACATTAGTTTGTATACGAATTACTTTGTTGCTGGAGTTTTCTTTCTCATAGGGCTCCATCTTTTAAATGTTATTACCCTTCCATGGTTCGGGCAAAAAGAGATCAAAGCGAACAAAAACAAGGGACTTCTGGGGGCACTTATACTTGGAGTCCTTTCCGGACTGGCCCTTGGGCCGTGTAGTTTTGCATACGTTGCTCCGCTTTTGGCCCTAACAATAAAAACAGCAACAACAAATCTGCCATTTGCTCTTCTACTTGTCTCCTTTTACGCTATTGGACACTGCTCAGTTATTGTCATAGCCGGAACATCAACAGACTTTGTTTCTAAGTTTTTAAAATGGGACGAAAAATCCAAGGCATTGACACGAGTCAATTATATTTGCGGTGTTCTTATTCTTATTGCAGGTCTTTACTTTATCTATACAGCTCCACTCTAAAATACAAAAAATGTAAGAGGGACATACCTTTTCGCTATGCCCCTCTTCATTTTCTTTTGTTCCGGATTGCTCGCCGGACTCTTTTCCCTAGTGGGATTATTACAGGAATTTCTTCCTGTGATTTATTGCTATTCAGTTGTTCGTGCGTAGAAGGTTCCATTACACTTATTTTCCCATCCCCTCCTTCGACGACCTTTTATTACATTTATATTCTATATTCGTTTTTAGCAAAGCGCAAAAGCCTCACAGTCCCATCTCAGGCACTGGAAGGTTCTGAAGAACTATTTAAGGGCAAAACAAGTCATTTTCTACTGTTATTGCATATTTTTGAAAAATCCCGCTTGTTCTACATGTCTATTTATCTTCATCATTAAAATCTAGCTTTTTTTGGACAGCAGTGGGAACAAATGAACGTAATCCAAGCACACGTTGCATCTCCAAAGCATTTTGCACAGCGTAATCTTTATAACAATTATTAAACATTATAAAAGTTACAGCTACATCTTGCGATATATTTTCTATAGATCCCTTCCATTCTGTTAACTCTTCGTTTGTATAAAGATAACTAAAACGTTCTTGTACTGATGCTCCCTTCTTCTGCCACATTTCTGCATTTCTGCCATGAAAACGTATGACGCTTCCCCACGTCGCAGTAACAAGCCTTTCAGCGGGAACCGTCCATGAAAGCTGCGGCTCATCTACGATAACATAAGCCATATTACTATCTCTCAAAAGGATTTCTAAATCATTTCGCCCCTTATTAAACCAACTTCGGTGACGAACCTCTATTGCTACTTTGAAAGGAGGAGTTATCTCCGCCAAACGCTCAAAATATTTTAAAGCTGGGCGAGAATATTTAAACCATGGTGGAAGTTGAAAAAGGATGTACCCCAACCTTCCCATCTGATGAAGTGGCGTTACAAGAGTAACAAATTGTTTCCATAAAGCACGACGAAGGGGGAAAGGAACATTTTGATGCTGTATTCGCTGACCATGCACAGGTTGGGGTAATTCGTTACGAATCCATTGGGGCAAACTATTGTATGAAACCTTGTGATATGTAAAAAGGCCATACGCCTTTATGTTAAAAATAAAACCTGGCGGTGTTTGTACAACCCATCGATATACAGATGATTCATGAGGAAGAGCATAAAAAGTACTATCTACTTCAACAGTTGAAAACCTTTCCGAATAAAAACGGAGACGATTTTCTGAATTTGAAACAAAATGAGGGTACCAACCACTCTCTAAAAGAGAACGATCACTCCACGAGCATGTTCCTACGTGCAGTTTTTCCATTGACAATCCCCCGCAACAAACAATTTTATCTTTTTTGTATATATTTACTTTTTATAGATACAAATATATTTTATATATTATAATAATAAAATTAACACACTTAAATATACAATTCAAAAAAGGAGGTTGCATAATGCCAGAAATATCGGAACGAGAACAATGGGGTAGCAAGCTGGGTTTTATCTTAGCAGCAGCTGGTTCTGCCATTGGTCTCGGAAGTATTTGGCGTTTCCCCTACATAACGGGGCAATACGGTGGAGCCGCATTTGTGCTAGTCTATACTCTCCTTGTCTTTTCTATCGGAATTTCTCTCATGATGGCAGAAATAGTTATAGGCCGCCGCGGGAAACTCAACGCTGTAGGATCATTTAAGGCCTTAGGAGGAGGAGCATGGTCTATTGTTGGCTGGCTCGGCGTTATAGCCGCATTTATTATACTTTCGTATTATGGTGTAATCGGCGGCTGGACTATAGCTTACTTCATAAAATCTTTCACCGGTTTAACATCTCACAGTAGCAGTGGCCAAATCGCTAAGACATTCGAAATTTTTGTATCAAATGCTGGGTCTGTCATTTTTTATCAGGTACTTTTTATGGCGGCAACGATTTTTGTCGTGTATAACGGCGTTGGCGGTGGTATTGAACGTCTTTGTAAAATCTGCATGCCTGCACTTTTCATTCTTATGTTAATTCTTATTCTACGATCTGTCACCCTTCCAGGAGCCTCAAAGGGACTTTCTTTTTTCCTCAAGCCCGACTTTACAAAAATAACAGGAGAAGTTCTTCTTGCTGCTCTTGGGCAGGCATTCTTCTCTTTATCTCTGGGGATAGGAGCAATGATCATATACGGAAGTTATCTACCAGAAGATTCGAATATTCCTTCATCAAGTGCTCAAATATGCTTTCTCACTCTTCTTATTTCAATTATGGCCGGCCTTATTATTTTCCCTTCTCTATTTGCTTTTAACATGGAACCTGCGGCGGGAGCAGGTTTAACCTTTATAACTTTACCTGTTGTTTTTGCAAAAATGCCAGCTGGATTTTTATGGTCTGCTTTATTCTTTATTCTCTTCTTTTTTGCGGCCCTCACCTCTTCCGTATCTCTTTTAGAAGTAGTTGCATCTTATTTTATAGACAACTTTGGCTGGAAAAGGTCGCGCGCCACTCTTGTTCTCGGAATTATCATTACTATTGCAGGCATTCCTTCAGCCCTTTCACAAGGAGCGGTCCCCATTAATCTCTTCGGAAAATCTTTTCTTGACGCCGCAGATTTTTTTGCCTCAAATCTTCTCATGCCTTTAGGTGGGTTCTTCATCTCTCTTTTCCTAGGCTGGAAAATACATAATATTGCAAAAGAGGAAATCAATAATCTGTCAGAAAACTCTTTTCCACTTACCAAAACATGGCTTTTTATTCTCCAGTACATTGCACCTATCTGTATCGCCATAATATTTATTTCAGGACTAAGAAGTTAATTTGATAAGGGGGTGTTCGACATGAGAAAAAGATTTTTAAGTTTTCCACTCGTCTTTTTAGTTCTTTTGATGAGTTCTCTGGCATGGGGGAGCACACAAATGGACCAAATTATGCAACGGGAAAAAATTATTATCGCTATTCCCGATTTCGACTACTACCCCTTCTCCTTTGAAGAGGATGGAGAATTTAAAGGGTTTGACATTGATCTGGGAAAACGTATAGCAAATGAATTAGGAGTAAAAGTGCAATTTATCAGAGCTTCTTGGGATGGTCTTATCGCCCTTTCCTGGTACTCTGATTATCCATGGACAAAATTTGATATTGCGATTGCATCAATAACAGTAAAGGAAACCCGCGCACAAGTATGTAATTTTTCTGAGTGGTACTTCTACACAGGAGAAAGACTTCTCGTTCGAAAAGAGGACAACTACAGTCATATTTTGGATCTCACTGGACAAAAGATAGGAGTTGTAGCTGGCTCTACAAGCTACGACACAGCAAAAAAAGAACTTGCAGCCCACACCATTTCTTACCCCACTCCAGATAAAGCAGTACTAGCACTTCTTAACAGAGAGGTTGATGCTGTTTTAACAGATGGCGTCATTGTTCTTAATGCAATAAAAGAGAATAACATGCTTACGCTATTGGGAGATATGCTAACTACAGAAAAATATGCTATAGCTTTACCCCAAGGGGCACAAGATTTAAAGATCGTTCTTGATAAAGTTGTTGTTGAAAATCGAAAAGAACTTTATGAAAAATGGTTTAAAAATTAAGAAAGACTAAGAAAGGGATGGGGAAAATTTTCCCCATCCCTTTCTTAGTCTATATATAATATTATTTTTTATAGACGTCTCGCGGATTCCATTTCTCCCAAACCTTAGAAACAAGATCAATTCCAGGCTCAAGAACTTTTCCACCAGGCTGCCACCCAGAAGGTGTAACCTGAGATCCACCAGTTTTTCTCACCAATTGAAAAGCCTTAATCTGTCGTATTGTTTCATCAACATTACGTCCTACAGGCGGAGTAAGCACTTCCATCGCCTGAATGACACCGTCTGGATCTATAATAAAACGGCCTCGTACATTTACTCCAGCATCTGGATCATACACCCCATAAGCTCTTCCTATATTTCCTCCACCATCTGAAGCCATATGGAACGGAACTCCGCCATCTACCATTTTTGAAAGCTCCGTATCATTCCATACTTTATGTACAAATTGACTGTCCACACTAATCGAAATAACTTCAACACCCAACTCTTTAAATTCCTCATATCTGTCAGCAACTGCTGACACTTCTGTAGCTCACACAAAGGTAAAATCTCCAGGATAGAAACAAAGCAAAACCCATTTCCCGGCAAAATCCGACAATTTAACGGATGTAAATGTTCCATTATGATACGCTGGAGCAGTAAAATCAGGAGCTTTTCTGCCAACCATAATTGTCATTGAGCTCTCCTCCTTTGCAATGGCTAAATCTTTGCCTGCATCTTTTTCGTGTTCATGTTCCTCAGTTACAGCAGCAGGAACAACACAACCACTCTTTTTCTCCACCATTCACTCTTCACCTCCTAAGAGTTAATAGTTGATCATACCACAAAAAAGCCATGGCTGTTTGATTTATAAAACTTATAACGGAGAAGAGAGCACCGGCTCTACAATTTGTCTTACATTCTTAAGCCAAAAGCTAAAATCTGTAGCTTTTACCAAGGAAGCTATAGTAAAAAATTCGTCTTGAGAACTTCCAGCAGAATCATGACCCAGGGCCTTTTCAAAGTTGCTCAAACTCACTTTATACATACGCTCTTCTTTATGACGTGCTGTTGCCATTAATGGTTTGAGACAAAAGGCAATTAAATCATCTTCAACATTTTCACATATTGTCACCGTGTAAGGGACGTCTCCTAACGCCTTTTGGGGAAAATCAACTCTTCTCTTTCGCTTATACCCCTGCTTCAAAAGGAAATCAACGCTATCGTAATTTTCCTCTCTGGTTATATTTTGAACAACCTCCCAATGACGAGTAAAAGCTTTTATTTTCTGTTGAAAAGACAAAAGGGGCAAACTCATCTCTTTTGCTATAAGCGCAGGCTGACGAAGACTTCCCCAAACATCGCCATCTGTAGTTGTTGGTCTCTGCCAAAGGTGGTCTGAAAGTTCTGACGCTACTTCTTCTGAAAGAGAGAAACCTAAAAGCAACGCAACTGCTGAAAAATAAAGATGGCGATACCAGCGTTCAGGATTGCAAGAAGCTAACTGTCTCGTTATTCCCTTTGCCCGAAGAGCCACAACGGAGCGATCATCACCTATATGTATACCTTCTATTTTTTCTTCAAGATGCGCCTCTTCTTTCGCAAGAGGAAAAGAGGGAGAAAAAATTTGTTCCTCCATATCAGCAAGCCAGAGACTTTGACGTTTTTCTTCAGATAAAAGGGCACGATCTTCTCGAGATATGAGCACTTTGGGTTCATGAAGATAATCAGAGAAAAGGAGAGCTGTTTTCCAAACTAACATTTTAAAAGGAACTATTGCTGCTTCAGTAGAGAGAAGCTCTTGAATAACTGGCAAGAGCTGGGCAAGGGAATATTTTTCGATTTTCCCGTCTTTTCTTTTGAGAGATATAGATTTATTCTCTCCTTCCAGCCAAGAGAAACGCACTGTCTTGCCACTATCTTTCCCTTTATTATATATAACAAGACGAGGGACTGCTCCTCGGGACCAAAGTTGCAAGCCTAAATGATCATCGACGTCTATAGATTGAAGAATTGCCTGTTCCTTCATTTACGACCTTCCTTTTCATACATTTTGCCCTCTATCACATTTATAATCAAAGTGATATGATGTAATAAATGTACAGAGAGGGGGTATTTAAATGGTTAAAACCTTAAAAATCATAATACAGCAAAGGCGATTTGCCGTGGGTTGTTGTGGCGGAACACCTTACGGTGAAGATGAAAAAGCTACATCGCCACAAGAACGACAATATGAAACCTTAGGGCCTCTTCTTACACGAATTAAAGAACACTATAGAGCTGAAATAGAAATAACGATGGTCGATCCACGTAACATCTTATCTCTTATCGACAATGTCCGCTATAATATTAAAGGAAATGTTCCCGCATGGATACTCGAAGGAGAAAAAATTTATGAAGGAATTCCTACGTGGGAACAAATTCATTCAATTCTTGAATCAAAGTTAAAAAATAACCGTTAAGTTTTCTAAATTCACTCCGTAGTTCTATCTACAGGTATTTTTATAACCTTCTTTTGCTGTTAACCAAAAGAGAACATAGAGCTTGGACTTGCTACTCTTTGGAAATTAGAGTATTATGTTCGTTTGTCTCAAGCTATTTTTAGGAAACTGCATATTCCAGGGAGTTGTTATGAATGGTTCAAGCAGAAAAGATTAGAAATCTCGCTATTATCGCACATATCGATCATGGCAAAACGACACTTATCGACTCTATATTTAAATCCGCTCAAGTATTCCGAAAAGGGGCACACGTAGAAGAAAGAGTAATGGATAGCAATGAAATAGAGAGGGAACGAGGCATTACCATAAGGGCCAAACACTGCACCGTAGAATGGAAAGATTACCTTATAAATATTATCGACACCCCAGGCCACGCCGATTTCTCAGGAGAAGTGGAACGTATTCTTTCAACGGTTGACTCTGTCCTTTTATTAGTAGATGCCAATGAAGGCCCAATGCCGCAAACACGTTATGTTCTTATGAGGGCTCTGGCTATGGGACTTCGCCCCATAGTTTTCATAAACAAAATAGATCGGCCTAATGCGAATCCAACAGTTGTATTAAATCAGACATTTGATCTGTTTATTGAACTCGGAGCGACAGAAGAACAGGTTGATTTCCCTATTCTTTACGGTTCCGGCCTTGATGGCTGGGCAGTAAGAGATCTTGAAAAAGATCCTCACGAAGGGATGAATGCTCTCTTCGAAACAATAATTGACTATGTACCTGCACCGCATGTCGATCCTCATTCCCCTTTTCTGATGCAGGTTAGCACCTTAGCATGGAATGAATATACAGGCCGTATTGGGTGTGGAAAAGTTCTTCAAGGAACGCTTCGAAAGGGAGAAGACTTCATTCGTTACTCAACAAAATGGAAAGATGTCGCCAATAAAAGTGGCGAATGGGAAGTCTGCGGGAAAGAAGAGACTCGATCCGTCAAAATGTGGATTACTCGCGGTCTTGACCGCCAAGAAGTTGAAGAGATATCTGCTGGTGACATTGTCTGGATATCTGGTCCACAGGAAATCAACATTGGAGATACGTTCTGTTCGCCAGAGATTGAAGGCAAAACTCTTCAGCCATTGGCTATAGAAGAACCAACTGTTTCTATGTTTTTCCTTATAAATAACGGACCCTTTTCAGGACGAGAAGGACAACCCATTACACTCAGACAATTAAAAGCAAGACTTGAAAGAGAGATGCATGTCAATGTAGCTCTCCGCGTAGAGGATATAGGACGTCCTGACGGTCTTAAGGTTTCTGGACGAGGTGAGCTACATCTTTCTATTCTCATAGAGGAAATGAGACGGGAAGGAATGGAATTCTGTGTATCGAAACCAGAAGTAATTACACGAAATGAAAATGATCGCCTGTTGGAACCTATGGAAGAACTTACTATTGACGTTCCTGAAGAGTATCAGGGAGTTGTTTTTGAAAAACTCTCTAGAAGAAAAGCCAGACTTCTTTCTATGGAAAATACGCGAACAGGTCTTATACGTCTCGTATTCCAAATTCCTACTCGAGGTCTTATCGGATACCGAGGAGAATTTTTGACGGATACAAGAGGGCTGGGAATCATGAATACCATTTTTACTGGATATGGCGAATGGGCTGGAGAAATTTCACCACGCAATCGTGGAAGTATGGTCAGTCTTGATACAGGAGAAGCTACAAGTTACCAGCTTGAAAACCTTCAAGAACGAGGGACTCTCTTTATAGAACCTGGCGATCCTGTATATGAGGGAATGATCGTCGGGGAAAACTCAAGACCAGGGGATCTTCCGTGTAATCCGACTAAAAAGAAACAAGCGACAAACCATCGCTCGGCTACAAAAGATATGACAATTAAGCTTGATGTACCGCGTAAAATGTCTCTTGAAAAAGCCATGGAATGGATTGCTGATGAAGAACTTGTTGAAGTAACACCTAAATCAATCAGAATACGAAAAGCTATTCTTGATTCTCAAGAGCGAAAAAAAGCTTCAAAAAAAGCTAGCTAAAATTATATGCCTCGCTGATATTAACGTAAAATAAAACCCCGTTTGGGAAAATATCCCAAACGGGGTTTTTTCTTTACTATTTCTCTGAAAAAATTGAAAGGGGAACACTTAAATGGATAGCCGTTCCGCGACCAGGTTCACTTTCAATTCTTAAATTTCCTCCGATCATCATTGCCCTTTCTTCCATGCTAATAAGACCATATGAACCTCTTTCAGCAGCTTGCATTCGTTCTTTTTTTACATCAAAGCCTCTACCATCATCTGAAATACGAACCCTCATAACATCATTTAATATATCGATTCGAACAGAAACCTCTCTGGCTTTTCCGTGAAGAAACGCATTAGCAACAGCTTGATGGATAATTTTGAAAATAGGTCTTCTAAATGAAAGGGGAACGTTACGTTGATCTCCCTCAATACGAACACAAACCTCTGGTCCTCCGGAACTCCAAACCTGTTTTGCCAAACGATCAAGAGCTGAATCCAGGCCTTCTGAAAGCCCTGTCGGGTTAAGTTGAAAAAGAAGAGCGCGAATATCACCTAAAGCTTCCTGAATCTGATTTCTTGTTTTTTCCAACTCAGAAACAGCCTCGTTAATATCCCCACCCTTAATATACTCTTGGGCTGTCTCTAGTTGTAATACGGCACTTGAAAACCGTTGTACTGGACCATCATGCAAATCTCGTGCCAAGGCCCGACTCTCTCTTTCAGCTAACTGACATGCCATCTTCATACTATTCAAATCGTAATTTTCACTTGCCCCCAACGCTTCGTCAATATTAGATGAAATAAATTCCAAAGCTACCCTGAAGCGGTTAGCAACATGTTCACTACGTTCAAGGAAATTCTCAGTTCTTCGTTCTTCTCTATCAAGATCGTCTCGCATCCGACAAAGGCTTTTTTCTCTTTCTTCAAAAGCCCCTCTAATTTTCATAAGATGAGCTGCTCTATTATAAGCATCCTGCTCACACTGCTTATTGTTGGACCTGGAAGCTTCCATCAGCTCCATTCTTGATTTTCTATATTCTTCTTCAGCATTTTGAGAGGCAATAATGACATCCTCTAACTCTTTCTGCAAGCTGGCACGTTTCATCCTCACTTCATGCAGGTGCTCTAATTCATCTTCACGAAGTGAAGCTATGAAATCAAGACTCTCCGTAAGGGTTTCACTTACCTTCTCTTGTACTTTTTGTAATTTCACTGGTAAACGTCCATTTTCCATAAATGTTTCATTCTTCCTTTCGGTCTGTCTTCAGACGTCTTCGCTCTTCCTTGCTTTCATACATTCTGTTATCAGCAATCTTCAACGCTTCATGAAGAGAGAAAGAGTCTTCCGGAACAGTTGCTATACCAAAATCAGCAGAAATCTCACTCTCAACACCTTTTATACTAAGTAGTGTAAGATTACGTTGCAAACGTTTTATAAGATAGATTGCCTGTTCTTTGCTGGTTCCTGGTAATATCAAGAGGAACTCATCTCCACCAAATCTACCAGCTATATCACCAGCTCGAATAGAATCACCCAAGAGAGAAGCAAAAACTTTTAAAACTTTATCTCCAGCAATATGACCATACGTATCGTTGATCTTCTTAAAATCAACCATATCAACCATAACCACACTAACCACTTCACCATTTCGTTCGTACCGAGATTGCTCTTCTGCAAGGCGCATCGAAAGGAAACGACGATTCCAAAGTTGAGTTAAATCATCAACAAGTGCCTTTCTTTTCATATCTTCGAAAATTTTCTGCAAAGCTAAAAGAGCTCCCAAATGACGAGAAAGAATCATAAAAAAGTCTTCATCGCTTTTTTCAAAGGGGCTATTCCTCTCTATTGAAATAACAGCGTAGACTTCCCCTCCGAATATAATAGGAACGTCAAGTTGGGATGTCGTATTTTTAGAAGAAAGATTAACGTAATAAGGAGACTTTTTAAGATCCGGTGTATTAATAATCTGCTCTAGCTCTACACATCGAGCAACCTGACCACCTCCAATATCATGAAGCCTTTCTGAAAAATGGTCTAGATCAGACATGCCCACAAAATTAGAGGCTAAAGCCCTAAGGAACGGAGGCTCTACCTCTTTCTTTTCTACAGCAAAAATTGTTACTTTCTCATAACTAAAAACAGAAGTCAACATTCTCATGACATGATTAGAAACTTGTTTAAAACTCGCCTTTTCATTGGAAAGAGACTGAACTATATCAAGAAGAGCCTTTAAACGATTAACTTCAAGATTAAGACATCTGAAAGATTCTATATTTTCCAACTCAAGTGCTAAATGAGTAGCTATAACACCTAAAAACTCCTGGTCTTGATGGGTAATTCCACCAATTTTGTCATCATCGACAGCAATTGCTCCCCAGGTTCCATTGCTAGAAAGCACAGGGATAATAAGTTCTGAGCGAACATCATTATCGAGATTAACGTAAAGAGCGTCTTTAGAAACATCTGTCGCCAGATAAGGTTTCCCTGTTTCTAAAACGTAAGTTAAAATACCCCGTTTAAGACCTTTTATATTTTTACATTCTTCAGGAAGTTTCCCAACCCACGACTGAAGGGACATTTCTTTAGAAAAGCTTCGACGAGAAAATACATATACATTTTTATATCCCAATCTCTGCGAAAGTTGCTGTGAGACAAAAGGAAATAATTCTTCAACGGAGTGACAATATGACATCCCTTGTACTATATCGAAAAGATCCCGAAATTTCTTAATCAAAAGCTCTAGATTCGTCTTCTGCTCACGTGTTACATCAAGAGCGCAAGATAAAGCTTTCTGCGCAGAAAGATATGCTCTATTCGTTTGCTCGAGCTCTTTAATGTTATTCTCCAGTTTCTGCTCCGCCATTAAATGCGAGAAAATTTCTCCTAAAATGGCTGCAAAAAATTGTAAGTTATTTACATCGCTAGAAGAAAACCGCCCTAACTTTCGTGATTCCACATTAATAACGCCATTTTTTTCACCTCGCCAAACAATAGGTACAGTCAATTCTGAACGAGCACCAGGTAATCCTTCCTTATAAAGTGGATTTACCCTTACATCATCTACAACTATCGGTTTACTTGACAAAAACACTCTGGAACAAATATTGTCTCCAAGGGGAAGAGTTCCATTGGGATCAACCCCTTCTCCTGTGTACTCATCATGCCCACTCATTAATCGAAAAAACTTATTTTTTTCATCGTAAAGAGCAATAGCAGGAGCACAATCAGGCAGAAGACGGCGAACTAGTTGCAGGGCAGGAACACACGCCTCTTCTACAGATGAAGTGGAACCAACCTGCTTTATGCAATCAAGAAAGACAGAAGCTTTTCTCGATAATTTCCGTTTCAGATATTCTGTAATGCCGTACATAGAAAAAATCATGGCATATAATGGAAGAGCTGCTTGTAAAGGGAAAACGTCTAAAACAACATAAGCAGGGAGTGATATAGAAGCAAACAGAAACATTATCCCAGCTGCTCTTTTTGTCCCGTATATAGAAACAGCAGGGAATAAAAGAAGGAGGACTGCTGGGAAAAGACATAAAGAATACAAAGTTCCTTTCCCTAAAAAAAGACCTGCAGCTGAAGCTAGAAGAAAAAGGATTCCGCCCCACCAATCTTGCAAAAGACTACCTCCAAGGTGGTTATTTTATTTCAGTTTATACTTTATATTCTAACATTACTACAGAAAAGATCGTTAAGTAAAATTTAAATTTTAGTAAGGAGGAATGCAGCGTGGCAACTCTATCTCTTTTCGGCGCTGGGAGCTGGGGAACAGCCCTCGCCAATGTCTTGGCCAACAATGGACATGACATTTGTTTATGGTGTCGACGACGGGAGCAAGCTGAATATATCAATACAAATAAAATGAACCCCGACTATCTAAAAGATATACCTTTGGCTCAGAATATTCATGCTACATGGGATATGGAAGAAGCCGCCACACGATCATCTTTTTGGATCATGGCCATTCCGACACAATCAGTACGGGAAATACTTTCATCCCTAAAAAATTTTAACACTCCATATTCAGTATGTAATGTAGCAAAAGGGATAGAAATAAAAACTCTTAAACCTATTAGTGAGATCGTAAAAGAATTCTATCCAGATGCACTTTACGCTGTACTCTCCGGTCCAAGTCACGCAGAAGAAGTTATCAAAGGACTCCCTACTGCAACAATTGTAGCCTCTTCTTCTTTTGAAACAGCACAATCTTGGCAAAATTTATTTAATGCCCCTTGCTTTAGAGTGTATACTGGCAATGATGTAGCAGGAGTAGAAATCGGAGGAGCTGTAAAAAATGTAATAGCAATTGCATCAGGAATAGGAAAAGCAATGAATCTTGGAGATAATGCCACAGCGGCACTTGTCAGTCGAGGGCTCGCGGAAATAATGAGACTCGGAGCAAAATTGGGAGCCCACCCACTTACATTGGCCGGACTTGCCGGTATCGGTGACTTGGTAGTTACGTGCTATAGCTTCCATTCTCGAAATTTCAGACTCGGCAAGCTGTTAGGAGAGGGCAAATCCCTTGATGAAGCTAAACAAATCCTCGGTCAAGTCGCAGAAGGAGCTTTTACTGTCCGGGCCGTTATTGATTTGGCCAAAGAGCATCATGTTGAACTCCCTATTGCTGAAGCAATATACCGTTTACTCTATGAAGGAACCTCTCCACGAGACGAACTTGAAAATCTTCTCACTCGTGATCCTAAGCCAGAGTATCCACCAGCTATTTTCTGGTCATAAAATGGGCACAAGTTGCCTTGTCAATTAAAGTATTATATAATCCGCCTTGTGAGGTTTATCTCAATACAGAGGGGGTATACATGATGGCAAAAGCAGTCGTAGATAAAGATGCATGCGTTGGTTGCGAAACATGTGTAGGGACTTGCCCTGTAGAAGCTATTTCTATGGTTGATGGTAAAGCTGAAGTCGATGCAGATACATGCATTGAGTGTGGCAGCTGTGTTTCGGTTTGCCCGGTTAATGCCATTTCCCAGTAAAGAAGGAACCTGCGGTATCGTATTTATAATGTTGCAGGATACAGGAGAATCCTTGGGGTTCTCCTTTTTTTATTGGTCTATGATATAATGATTAATTGTGTACTTAATTTATTTTGGAGGGAAAAGGCATGTCTACCGGTCACCAATCTTTCTTTTCGCGATTCTGGAAAACCGAAACAGCTGGCAACTCCCTTCCGGCCCTCAAATCTTCTTCACATCAAGAGAGGGACCGAAAAGACCTCTTAGAAGAATTTATACAAAGAGCTAGGGACGAAATAGCCAGTCTCGATGTTATTGCAGAGGACATGAATCTTCTTATTACAGATAACGCAGCTTCAATGGATGTCATATCTGAAAATGCTAATGGACTCGCCCAAGGAGCTAAAGAACTGGGAGCGCTAGCTCAGGAATCTGACCAACAACTGAAAGAAATGACAGAAGCATCTCGTCAAACAGCAACCCTTATAACTGATATGGCAACCCAGGGGGAAACGATACGCCATCTCGCTGAAGAAAATAGAACGCTCACCTCTCGATCAGAAACAACAATACTCGCCGTAGTTGATGCAACTGCCTCTGTAGCTGAAGCTATAAAACAAATGCTCTCCGTTAGCGAAAACATTGGTAATATTGTCAAAGCTATCTCAGGAGTTGCAGATCAAACCAATCTATTGGCCCTCAACGCAGCTATAGAAGCAGCAAGAGCTGGGGAAGCCGGCCGAGGTTTTGCCGTTGTTGCAGATGAAGTAAGAAAATTAGCAGAAGAATCTGCAAAAGCAGCTACACAAATAGGGAAATTAGCTCAGGCCATTCAAAATTCCGCACAAGACGGATACAGCAAAATCAACACGGCAGAAAGTGCTGTTCAGGATGCTCAAACGCAGTCGCAAAAAAGTCGAGATGGTCTTGATCATATGCTTAACGAAGTAACAGAAATTTTACAAAAACTGTCAAGTGCCAGTTGTTTTGTTCAAGAACAAGTAGCATCAATAGAAAACGTTTCTGACGCTATTGGACAGACGACAGAGCTAGTAATTGATCAGTCGAATAAACTTTTTTCAATTAACACATCAATTCAAGAGCAAACAACAACTGTCGCTGCGAGCACAGAACACCTTGCAGTTCTTGAAAAAAAAGCATCATCCCTTCAAAAACATTCCTTAGTTGCTTTCAGCAGTACAACAAATACCCGTATCGATAGAATCAGAGAAACAGGATACCTCTCTGTAGGAATAGATCATTCAGATTGGGGACGTTTCCATTTTTGGAATGGTGAAACTGTTAGAGGACTCGACGTAGATTTGGCGCACGCCATTGCAACAAAACTCGGAGTAAACCTTAAAATTGTTCCGTTAGAATGGGGAAATGGTGAGGAGCAAACCATCACAGGCATTTGGAAAGATAGACCTTGGCCCAATTGTGATTTAATCATTTCGCCTGTTACGAAAACTCCTGAACGAGCAGCTTTTGTTACTTTCTCCGTGTGGTATGTCGCAAGTGGGCAACTGGCAGCGTCATTAGAAGAAAAACATCTTTCTGGACTTTCCGATTTGAAAGGACGATCCGTAGGTGTACTAAAAGGGAAAACCGGAGAAGTCGTAGGTCGAAAGACCTTAACAGAAAGCAGAATATTAAGTCTTCCTACATGGGATGAAATAATTAACCAGCTTACACATAAAAAAATAGATGCATGTATCTTAGAGACACCAGTTTACCTTGAATATGCATCAAAAATACCATCGTTGATTCAAATCGGCACTCAACTTGCAAGAGAACATTTTGGTGTAATGATGCCTAAAGATGTCTCACCTGGTGTTAAATCACTTGTCGATGGAGTTATACAAAAAGAAAGAAACGCTCTTTTTACAACGTGGTTCAAAAAGAAATAGAAGAAGCCAAAGAGGAGGCTCGCTTGTGAAAACCTTCTCTTTGGCTTCTATTGTTTGTTTTCCCTATTTAACGATTATGGCCAAAAACACCAAAGGATCTTTATCCACATTTACAAGGCTATGTTTTTCACCTCTAAATGTCAGAGTTACGTCTCCAGCTTTTACTTCATGAAAAGAACCATCGTTATCTTCATAGCGTCCCTTGCCTTTTAAAATTACATAACACTCTTCATCATCTTCGTGAAAATGTGTTCCTATAGAGGCCCCAGCCTCCAAAGTCATTGTACCTATCATGTAAAAAGAGCTACCAGAAAACCCCGTCCCTTTGGGAATGGCATAGAGACAATGTAATATCCCCTCTCCATCAGAAGCGTTACATTTTTGTTGCACCTGCTGCTTGTCTTTATAAATAATCATGCCTTCCTCCCCTTTTCGCTGCTTTCAGAAATATGAGAAATCAGAATAGCCAATTGTCCTTTTTGAGGAACAAAATAGCTCAGAGTCATCGTGCAATTTAAAAGCATACTATTAAAACTTAAAGTTTGCGGTTCTCCTGTCTCAATAACATTTTTCATCGCATTTTTAAAAACTAAATCTTCTACGGAAAACACATCCAAAAGGGAACGCCCCACTATATCACCATACCCTTTTTTCTCCAAAAAAAGTCTGGCCTGTTCATTGATTTCTATAAAACGCACATCTGCTAACTGCCCTAATTTGTCATACAAGACATCAAAAAGCATAAAAGGTTCTTGAAGCTGTAAAAAAAGTCGTTGATACTTCTCTCTATCTTGATGAAGCATTTCATAGGCAGCATCCCTATCTTTAAGGCTTGAAAGCATCTCAGCAAAAAGGTTGAACAGGGATAATTCATCTTTAGACCAATTAAAATAATTTTCTATTCTCTCGAAAAGGATAAATCCGTTCACCTCTCCACGAAAACGATAGGGAATGACAAGAAGAGACTCTACGTTATGTCGTTTCATGAAGTTTAAGGTATGTATGGCCTCCCGAGGCAAAATAATCTTATTTTCTATGGAAAAAGCTTCTCCCCGATCAAGATTGGCACAAAACCATGAGTCCGAATTAAGGAGAAAAACATCCTCATCTCCATCATAAAACGCCTTCATTGGGGGGATATCTCTTCTGCGCCATTCCGAGGAAAAAGAAATTTTTCCATGTGTAAGGGGCCATAGTTTGCTTCCTGATAACGTGATAAAGTGAATGGCGGGAATCCCAGTCCGTATGATTGGCTCCCGCCAATTCAAAGATAAATGGGCTCACCCTGTCCAATAGTAGTGGCGGAATGGAAGTTGCGGC
>NZ_JAYFQR010000024.1:0-7659 GCF_034926885.1 Aminobacterium sp. | reverse complement strand
ATGTCATGGCGGGTTTACCTCCTATATCCTTTATTTTGGTTGTTTGAGCAACACCAGTATAAAGGAGAGGTGCCCGCCTTTTTCATTATCTCTTTCACTTTACCTAAGTAAACGGAACGAAACTCTGGCCCATCTACAGATCGGCCCTCCTCTTGTCTATACAATAATACTTACAGTGAATTTTAACGTACACAGTGCTAAGGAACAACTCTTTTAATTAATCATCTTCTTGTACTGCTCTCTAAAAGAATGTACAATTTAGATATTTACATAACAATGTGTAATAAGAAAATATTACAAAATAGCCACTCAATATTAATGGGAGGTGGAAAGGGGTATGGAAAGCGAAAAAAAAGGTATGTTCGATTGGTATTTCAAAAGTAATTTATTAATACGGATTCTTATTGGTCTTGTTCTTGGCGCAATAGTGGGGATGGTGGCCGGAGATTCGATTTTATGGGTGAAACCCTTAGGGGACATTTTTGTTCGTCTATTAAAAATGATCGTTATGCCTATTATTCTAACAACACTTGTTGTCGGGGCTGCAAGTATAAGCCCAGCGGAACTCGGCAAAGTCGGAGTCAAAATTGTCGTCTTTTATCTTCTTACATCAGCTTTTGCAGTTGCTGTCGGCTTACTTATGGGAAATTTATTCCATCCGGGACTTGGATTAGACCTCGGCGTTATAGGGGAAGCGGCAGGTCGCGCTCTTGAAAAACCATCCCTTGCAAAAACATTCCTCAATATCATTCCTACAAACCCCTTCGGTGCTCTATCTGGAGGAGATGTTCTTCCCACTATTTTCTTTGCCATTATGTTTGGTCTTGGCATCAGCTATCTTAAAATCAGCAAAAACAGTCGTATTCAAGAGGCTGGAGAGTTACTATTCAAAATGTTTGATGGTGCAGCAGAAGCTATGTACAAAATTGTCGGCTGGGTATTACAGTATGCCCCCATTGGTGTATTCGCCCTTCTTGCCGTTGTATTCGCACAACAGGGAGCCAAGGCAATTGGCCCCTTGGGAACTGTAACTTTTGCCTGCTTCCTGGGATATATCATTCATCTCATTGTTGTTTATGGAGGAATCCTCACACTGAACAAACTTGGCCTCTTTACCTTTTTACGAGGAGCAAAGGAAGCTATGATCACAGCCTTTGTCACACGAAGTAGTAGCGGAACCCTACCAGTCAGTATGAGCAATGCTGACGAAAATCTAGGCGTAGCAAAAAACGTATATTCCTTCACTCTTCCTCTGGGAGCCACCATCAACATGGACGGAACCGCCATTTATCAGGGAGTTTGCGCCCTTTTCATTGGCTTTGCCGTTGGTCTTCCTCTCAACTTTGCACAACAAATGACTGTTATTTTAACAGCGGTTCTCGCTTCAATAGGAACAGCAGGCGTTCCAGGAGCTGGCGCGATTATGCTTCTTCTTGTTCTTGATTCTGTGGGACTTCCCATAGAACAAGGATCTCCTGTAGCGGCTGCATATGCCATGATATTGGGTATTGACGCCATTCTTGATATGGGAAGAACCTGCCTCAATGTCACTGGCGACTTGGTAGGATCTACTGTCGTAGCCAAGAGTGAAAAACTGCTTGATCTATCGAAATGGAGTAAGTAGAAAATGAAGTAAATACGTTAAAAAGCACAAAAAGAAGAGGCTGCTTTGAAAGCAGCCTCTTCTTTTCATTATTTATGTTTGAGATTTTGTCTATGCTTCCAAAGTCGATAACTTCGAACAATCAAACGAACTAAAGGAAGTCGCGTTAAGGCAGGATCAGGGTCACACTCCCCAACACGTTGATATTCGTCGCAAATATCAAGAACGGGAGATTTAGGACACTTCACAATCTGATCGGGATAAATGCTTCTATATCCAGAAACAACAAAAGAGATAACTGACGCAATAGCCGCAAGGCTTGCCACTCTAGAACCAAAAAGCTCCGCAGCTAAAATAGCCGCCGCAATAGGAGTATTAGCTGCTCCAGCAAGAACGGCTACAAAACCGATGCAGCTGAAAAGAACAGGGTCTAAACTAAAGATCGATGCAAAGGTTGCACCAGAGGCCGCCCCTATGAAAAGAGTAGGCGTCACGAGTCCGCCACTTCCTCCAGCTGCCAAAGTTACACCTGTGAAGAGAGATTTCCATATAAAAGCCAACGCTGGAACCTTGGCACCAGTAATAGCCTCAGATATAGTTTGAGATCCTAGACCCAAATACCTAGGACCTACGAGCAACGATAAAAGAACGAGAACAACTCCTCCAAGAACTGACCCTAAAAGGGGGTGGAGTCCTATTTTTCTATATATTTTCTGAGCCGTGTGAAGAATTTCAATGAAAAGAAGAGAAACAAGACCAAAAAAGACCCCCGCGCATACAACCCAGACAATAATATTTGCTCCTGTTAAACGGGGAATATAAAAAAGAGGTTTATAGATATAGGCCATGCCAAGATTCAAAGAAACTTGATAACTTACCATGCCGCTCACGATACACGGCAAAAGAACATCGTAAAAGACCTGCCCAACGTACAACGCTTCAAGACCGAAAACTGCACCTGCAACTGGTGCTCCAAAGACAGACGCCATACCTGCAGATACACCACAAACGACCAATTTTCTACGATCTACATCATTCAAGCGCAATCCTGTCGCAAAAAGATTTGAAACAGCCCCACCAATTTGTGCGCTCGGCCCTTCCTTACCGAGAGAGCCCCCTGTAGAAATAGTGATAATAGCCGCTACCACCTTAACCACCACACTATAGACATTGATCCGTCCATCATGATGGTGAACAGCTTCTATCACGCTTTCCGTTCCTTGACTGCTATCATCTGAGAACTTAAGGTACCTCACCAACAAAACACTCACGAAAAGCCCGACAGGCAGCAAAACAATCCTCCATGGAGGAAGCGTACCGACTTCTGTTGAAAACTTTTCGAGAGTAAGCATAAAGGTAGAGGTACCCGTTCCCACGAAAATACCAATAATAACTGCCAACACCAACCACTTGAAAACACTGTAAAAAAGCGCAAATTCTTCTTTAAAAAACCTCGCCCACGAATCCTCCTGCAATAATCTCACTCCAAAAAAACAAAATTAACAATGAAAAGAGAGAACTAGATAGAGATAACCTCCCTGTGCAATGGAAAAAGGCAAAGTAAAATTACGAATTCCAAGAGATTCACTTGGAACCGTCCGGATGCCCGCTCCTGTAATAATTTGAGGAGGAGTTACGTCTACCCCCTCGAGAGAAGATTGGGTAAGCGCCCGACCGCTCACCATATTTGAAAGTTCCCCAATGACACTTGTTGCAACAGGATCTTCAATGTCAGGTTGTATCATGCCACCAGACATTGCTGATACGACAGCGCTGAAACCTGCCTGATCAAGCATAATTACAGCCGTTCCCTGAAGTCCTCCCCCAACAACACCGACAAGTGAGGCCAAGCAACTTCCATGAACATGAACCCCTTGCGCCACCTCTGACTTGAGAAGAGATACTTCCACCCCCATTTCACGACTCACTGAAATTAGAGATGACCCAAAAGTATTAACAAGAGTCGCCAATTTTTCTACGCCCATAAACCAGAATCTCCCTTCCTCAATCTATTCCCTCGCTTCTAATGTTATATAGCGACGAACAATTACAAGAGCAGCCAGATCATCAATATCTCGATTGGGTGTTCTAAGAGAGTCTGGAAATAACTTCCATAACCCCTTAGGGGGATGTAAGCTCCAGAACACTTTCCTCGCTTCAAGAGTTGAACCTCGCTCTTCCACTATTTCTGCATATATTCCTTGCCCTTCTAAAAAAGATAAAATCTCTTGACACGTTGTTCCATTCCCCACAACAACTCTCAGGTCTGTATCGGGGTTAAAATAGTTCTTTCTGTTTTCCCTGATCCAAGGGGTTAAAAGAGCCCATTCACGTTTCAAAAGGCTCTCCAAAAAGAGAGGCAGATCTTGCTTTTTTACTATGCCTGAAATAAGCAAAACTCCATTATCATCAGTTAGAGCCCAACCAATCTTATCTCTTCCAGGATCTATGCCCAACAACATTTTTACTTTCCCATGGTGGATGCCCAACGAGGATATAACCACATCCACTGATCCGGGTACTGAGAAATCCACGAACTTATCGAATTATTACATATAGTTACTGCTTTTGCCAGATTTTCTCCAAATTTTTCAGAATTCGAATCTTCAAAAGGAGGTAAAAAATAAAGATCGTGGTGTACCCCATCCACCCTTCTTATAATAAAAACTGGAACCATCGGGCATTCATACTTAAGACTCATTTTTATAGGACCATAAGGAGTGCTTGCGGGAAGACCTAAAAAAGGCGCGATAATCCCTTTGTCGCGAACATCCTGGTCAATCAAAATGGCAAGTACCTCTCCTTTTCTAAGGCATGTCATTGCCGCTTTTAAACTAAACCCCTTGCTTATAGTGGAAACATTACATTTCTTTCTATATTCGATAATCATGTCAGTAATTCGTTCATCTCGCTGTTCTGCTCCAATGGCATTCATTGGATATCCCATTCGGGCAATGCTCGCTGCTGCAATCTCCCAATTGCCTATATGCCCTGTTATAAGAATAACGCCATTTCCTTTTTCATATGCTCGACGAAGATTTTCTTCTCCATGAACAGTTACAAAAGAATCGAGAGAAGAAATGAATTTCGGCAAACGAACAAACTCGGCAGCAGAACGCCCAAGATTCAGATAAGATCGCCTTACTATGTGTCTAGCGGTAGTAACTCCCACACCAAGGGCTTCCACACATCTTTTTTCGGCCTTATCAACTCGCTTCTTGCTCAAAGCCCAAAGAGTTGTTCCTAAAGCACCACCCAACTGAAGAGCCGTCTTATGTGGTAATGCCTGAAACAACTTTTGCATATATTGAATTAAAGTCCATGTTGTATTCTGACTTAATCCCACTTATCTATCCTCCATAAAAATTCGCCGATTATTATACCTTATTCAAGTGTAACACTATATATATTGCGATATACTTATTGAGAAAGTTAAGAAGAAAAAATTCCTCAGGAGGTGATTCGCAATATGTTACGGCGAATTTTGTTCCCAATGGATATGTCTTCTTTCTCAAAAGAAGCTCTTTTGTGGGTTTCCAGAAGAGCTCTTCAGCGACAATCGGACATTCTTATCGTTCATGTTGTCAGCCCGGCCGCTGGGATGAATATTCCCCAACTTGTACAAGAAGCAGAAACGACTCTCAACGAATTCTGCCAGAAAAACCTGCCAGAAAAGCTTTTTTACAAAGTAATCGTAGCTGCAGGAGAATCTCTAGAAATTATTCCTGAATACGCATCAAAAGAAGAATGTACATTCGCTGTCATTCCCTCACAAGAAGCAGGCGAATTGACCCCACTTGTAAGACGACTTGCTATTCCTCAACTTATTTTACGTTCCCGCAATGAACATTTTCCCGAAGAAGATATATATCAAAACATTGCCGTCGCAGTAGATTTATCGCCGGAACGGACAGATATGATGCTTCATGAACTCAGAGACATTCTTCAGCAGGTGGATACTGTTCCGACTCTGACTCTTGTCCATGGCGTTCCCCTTGAAGACGCAGAAGATTCCCAGACTCTCATAAATGCAGCAGAAGAGGCGCTGGAAGTGGTAACACAAGATGTAAGTTCATGGAACACCGAAACTTCGATGCAAATCGTAAGTGGGCAGCCTGAAATAGAGCTTCCTTCCTGGATAGAAAAGACTTCTCCGAGTCTTCTCGTTGTCGGTCTCTCTACGCAAAGAGAAATCTGGCAGTTAATATTAGGCTCCACAGCTGAAGCCCTTATAGAAGGAACGACGTGTCCCGTTTTGGTTCTGCCTACTGCCTGACCAGAAGATTTGAGGCAATCATAGATTCCAAACGATTAATGCGCATATCAATCAAAAACTGAACAAAATCAGGCTCTTTTAAAGGATTTTTGTTGAAAATAAACATTTTTATTCCTCTATCTTCGAGAAATTTTGCATCGTCACAAAGCAGGGAAAGCCTATTGAAAAGTGTTTCTTCTATAGGTTGAGTTGTTCGTATGGCCAGAATTCGAGAAGAGGCCTTTTTTATCTGTGGTAGAACATGTATTCCATACTGTCCATTTTCTAACATGTGAATAGAAAGAGAGTAACCCTTTGTTGTGCACTCTTGTTTCAGGAGATTCCAAAGAATGGGAATTTCTTCTATTTTTTGTCTCATCGTAAATAATTTATCCCATGAAATTTTCAAGGCTTTAATCATAAGTCTCTCATTTTGACTGCTTTCGAACTGATTCTCTTTTAGAGCCATTGAAAAATCAAAGTCAGTATGATAGTCGGGGATAAAAAAATCAGGATGACCGGATTGCACAATAAAAAGAATCCCTGCTCTTATTTCCTGCTCGTTTATGCGGCGCAATTCATTTAGATGTTTTAGAGCCCGTGTTGAAGGAGCATCTGGAAACATAGCTATCTTTTTTCCAAATAGAGAACACGATTTTACCTCTATGACCATGGGCTCTTTTCCGTTAGAGATGAGAAGATCAAATCGGCTGTTTCCCCAAGAAACTTCTCTTCTTACAACTCTATATGCCTCTAGTCCTGGAACTTGCCCCTGATTGAAAAGCCACGCCGCAACGTCATTAGTTTTATGGGTATGAAGCATAACCGGTCCATGCTCCGCAAGGGCTCCCACAACAGTAAATTTCGTTTTTCGAGACGCTGCCGCTGCGCTCTCTTTGATTAAATAGAGAGTTGTTTCAGGGTACAATAGCTCCCATAATCTGCCTGGATTTGGGAGAAATGCCTGAACTCTTTCTCCATCGGAGAGACGACATATGACTAAGAAGCGATTTGGCCTTTCCAGAAAACGTGCTTCGATAAGAGCGTTCCTTTCTCCTATATGAAATATATCTGCCATATATTATTCTCCTTAATGAGGACTACTAAAAAAGATTGCTATAAAGGGGATAGAAATGAGTACGACGGAAATACGAATGACGTGAAAAAGGAGAGCAACAGGAGCATTAGCGCCAGATTCTACAGCAGCCAACCCTAAGCCGGAAAGTCCTCCTGGCGCTGTTGAAAAGACAGCAGTCATTATATCTATTCCACTTAACTTGGAGATACAAAAAGCAAGTAAAATACTAAAAAGTAAAATGACAAGACTATACACAATCGCTATTGGAATAAATCGAGGAATTTGACGAACAGTAGCCATATCAGCTTGAGCAACTATAACAAAAGCTACGAATAATTGAGAAAGAAAGGATAAGAATTTCATATGTTGCGCTTCCATTCCCATAAAGCCCTTGATAAACAACCCCCCTAACAAGCCCCCTACAAGTGCCCCAGATGGGATCTTTAACTTATACCCTACAACTCCTCCCGCTATAATGCCAACATAAAGGAAAACATTTGTCATTTCTATTCCATCACCCTTTAAGAAAAGGGGGCTTTAAAAGCCCCCTAAATAAATTTCTGACGTTTATATTATTAAAGATTTAGCTCAAGAGGGTAAGCATAACGGACGCAGCGACGGCAGTGCCGATAACACCAGCCACGTTGGGTCCCATAGCGTGCATAAGCAGGAAGTTGCCAGGATTCTCTTTCTGACACATTCGCTGTACCACTCGTGCCGCCA
>NZ_JAYFQR010000011.1:0-12188 GCF_034926885.1 Aminobacterium sp. | reverse complement strand
TGATGTCATGGCGGGTTTACCTCCTATATCCTTTATTTTGGTTGTTTGAGCAACACCAGTATAAAGGAGAGGTGCCCGCCTTTTTCATTATCTCTTTCACTTTACCTAAGTAAACGGAACGAAACTCTGGCCCATCTACATTTTAGCTCTTTTATGTTATTGACATTTCAGGCCAAGACCTGTAGAATACCGTTTCGTCGGGTGGTTAGTTCAGGGGAAGAACGCTTCCTTGACGCGGAAGAGGTCAGAGGTTCGAATCCTCTACCACCCACCATTTTAGAGAAATTAAGCCGTCTTCGTTAGAGGACGGCTTTTTTCGTTGCCTGTATGATTCCTATCATTGTTTGAAAAGCTACATTCGGTTTTGCCTGCTGGTTTATTGTTCCTGTAATATACAGTTGCTCTTTGGGGATATAAAAAGCTACTGCGCCCGTAGACCCACAATGTCCTATCATTACAGAAGCAGGATGGAAGGGAGAAAAAATACGGGGTAGAGAAAATTTTTCTATTCCTACACCATAGTAAAAGGGGAAAAATATTTTATTCCATTTTTCTAATTCATAAAGGTGTTCTTTGGGATAAAAATAGCCGTCGAAAAATGCTTTTAAAAACGCCATTTGGTCTCTTGCTGTAGAAATAATGTCGTTTTGTGTAGAGTTAAGAAACATGGGGATGTGCATTATTTTAGATTTATATCGGATAGGAATAAATTTCTCACTTATACCTTCTTCGTATACCTTGGTTTGAGAGAGGCCTAATTCGCGAAATAAAGTTTTTAAAACGATACGTATAGGTTCCCCTGTAATATTTTCTATAATGAGCCCTAGAATTTGATGATTTGTATCTGTGTATTTTGCTCGGTTTTTTTCTCCAGGTGGGAAATGTGGTTTCATCCCTTTTACTTTTTTTATGACTTTATTAATAGGCCACTGTTGGTCAATTCCTGCTTCAATTTCTTCCATGAATTTCTTCCCATCGCTTTGCTTGTCAATTAAGTAACAAGGAAGTCCTGATGTTTGAGACATAAGATGAGCAATAGAAAGGGTATAAGAATACTCCTTCCCTCTGTAAACATGTAAGCCTTGAAGAATTTCATCGGAGAGATATTTCGAAATTTTATCGTTTAAATTCAAAGTCTTTGTTGTAGCGAGTTTTAGAATAATGGAGGATATAAAGAGCTTATTAATGCTCGCAATAAAATATGGGCTGTCTTCGTGCATATTTCCAGAGGCACTTATTAAATCAACACTTTTATCAGCAGATGATACGTAAAAAACAGCTCCGTAAATATATTTTTTTTCAACGGCTCGGTGCACTAATTGGTCTAGTGTTGATTGAGAAAGGATCTGTCTCATCGTTTCTTCCCTCCTCATGCAGCATATTTAGTTTCTTTTCCCCTAAATTGTATCCTATCACAAAAGATTTCTGTGCCAATTAGGTGTTTTTTAAAATAGCGTGGTATAAAAGAAGCAAGAGAAGGGGAGGGCTTTTATGATCAAGGGAATCGGTGTTGACCTTTGTCGAATATCTCGAATGGAGAAATTACTTTATAACGAGCATCTTTTAAAGCGCGTTTTTCATCAGGCTGAGTATGACTATGCCATGTCTAAAGCGAACCCTGCACGTCATCTTGCGGCATCTTTTGCGGCACGAGAGGCTTTTGCTAAAGCTACAGGTCTTGATTTTTTTAAAGTTATCTTTAAAGGATTTTGGCTTCAGCGCACGTCATCCGCTCCTGTGCCATGTTTTTCGCCTGTAATAGAGCAATGGGTTGAAGAACAAAATGTAACGGTACATATTAGTCTTTCTCATGATGGTGACTATGCTATCGCCTTTGTTATTGTGGAGGTGGTTTCAGGTGAAATATCTATATGATCCAAATGTAATTCGGAAAGCAGATATTCTTTCTATAGAAAATTTAAAAATACCAGGAATAGTTCTCATGGAAAATGCAGGATTGGAAGCTGCAATTTCTGCACATCGCTTTTTTCCACGTGCCAAAAAATTTCTTGTTCTTGCCGGTCCTGGAAATAACGGCGGGGATGGCTATGTTATAGCTAGGCATCTTGTGCGTTGGGGGTTTTCTCCAACAGTTATTTTAACGGCACCTCCAGAAAAGATTAAAGGTGATGCGCGAACTAATTTAGATATATTAGCGCAACTCAATGTTCCTATGCGCTGCTCAGATACAATGACAGGCGAAGAGATTACATTGGCTATATCTGAAAATGATGTAATTCTTGATTGTCTTCTAGGAACGGGGAGTAGAGGAAATCCCAGAGGAGAAATTGCACGAATCATAACGTTGTTAGAGGATAAGGAAAATATTATTGCGATTGATATTCCAAGCGGCATTAATGCTGAGACAGGAGAGATTTATTCTCCTTGTGTATCGGCTTCTCTTACCATTACTATGCTTGCCATGAAGACGGGGCTGGGAGTAATGCCAGCAGCGGCACATACGGGCTATGTCGATGTTGTATCGATAGGAGTTCCTCCTTCTTCTGTTCTTCCCCCAAAGGCGAATCTTAGCATCTGGGAAGAAAAAGATAGCATTGATCTTTTGCCGAAACGGAAATGCACCCTTCATAAGGGTGGTAGGGGAACACTTCTTATAGTGGGTGGAAGTCGTCATTACAGAGGAGCACCTTTGCTTTCTGCGGTAGGGGCCCTTAAGAGCGGTTGTGGTATTGTCATTGTCGCAAGTAGTAACGAAGTGTGCAATGAGGGGACTTCTTTTGTTCCAGAAGCCGTTTTTACACCTTTGGCTCATGAAAATTTCGAAGAACTTCTTTGCTGGGCAGATCGAGGAACAGCTGCTGTCGTTGGCCCTGGGCTGGGGCGCGATCGTTGGAGTGGCGCTTTGATAGAATATATGTGGAATAATTGGCCTCATCCTCTTCTTGTAGATGGAGACGGATTGTTTTGGCTAGCAGAATTGAGGACATCACTCAAAAAAAGAGATGATGTTCTTTTAACTCCTCATGAAGGTGAAGCTGCAAGGCTTCTTGAAATTTCTTCCAAAGATATAGCTTCTTCGCGTCTTTACGCAGCAAGACAACTTGCTAATGAATGGGGAACAGTTATCTTAAAAGGGTACGGAACTGTTATTTGTACAGAATGTCAGTCTATTGTTGTTCAAGAAGGAGGCCCCGAACTTTCCATACCTGGATCTGGAGACGTTCTCTCTGGAATTGTGGGAACCTTTTTAGCTCAACATTTTTCGCCTCTTTATGCTGCTTCTTTAGGGGCCTGGGTACATGGAAGAGCAGGTCGCAATCTTGCTCAAAAACAAGGTATTGATGGATTGTTGTCTCGTGAAATAGCAATGGAAATTCCTTCAATCCTTCATGGCTTGAGAGGCGGACATGAGAAGACGAAAAGTTGATTGGGAAGATGAGAAAAGGAAAACCGAAAAAGCGCGTATGCGGGGATTACACATGACGTTTATTGCCTTTCTTATGGCAGCTTTCTGGATGCTGGGAATGAAGCAGCTCCATAAAGATTGGCCTGTGGGCTCTGCGTTGTTAGTTATGGGGTCATTAATAGCGGGAACACTTATCCTTTTTTATGTTATAGGGAAAAGCAAAAAATAGAAAGAAAGAGGCGGACAAGGTGGAAATAACGACAGCATCCCCTGAAGAGACGAAACAAGTTGGTATATACATGTCGGACCATGTTTATCCGGGGTTAAGTATTCTTCTTTATGGGAATCTAGGCGCAGGTAAAACTATGCTTGTACGAGGGCTTGGAGAAGGATTGGGGGCCAGGGGAGTACGAAGTCCATCCTTTACTCTTATCAACGAATATAACGGGCGACTTCCTCTTGCTCATGTTGATTTATATCGTCTTGAAAAGGGAGAAGAATATGACCTTGGTCTAAGTGAGTATCTTGATGATGGTTTTGTCATGGTCATAGAATGGCCAGATCGATTAAATGTCCTTCCCCCAGAAGATACGTGGATATTATTCTTTGATAGGGTAAGTGAAAATGTTCGACGGATATCTTTTGAAGCTAAAGGGGAAAAGGCCTGCCAGAAATTGCATGCTTTATATAAAGAGCTAGAGGAGTCAAAATCATGAGCCAAATTATATTAGGAATAGATTGTTGCACTCGATGGACAAATCTTGGGCTTGCCGTAGATGGCGTAATTTTGTCAGAGATGAATTTGAATATAGGAAGACAGCAGGCTTCAAAACTACCGGAACTTGTTGAGCATATGCTCACTATGCAAAATATAGTTTTAGAAGATATTTCTGCTGTTGCTCTTACTGTTGGTCCTGGTTATTTTACTGGTGTTAGAGTAGGCATTGCTTACGGTTGTGCATTAGCAAAGGGATTAGATATCCCGGTTATTCCTCTTTCTACCCTTGAAGTAATGGCATATTCTGCTTCAAAATTTGGAATCACAGCAGTTCCTTTGGTTTGGGCTGGTCGCGGTGGTGTTTATGCTGCGGCATATTGTGGAGAAGACGACGGCTTGCAGAAAGAACTTATTCATCCTTCCTTTTTCGAAATAGATGATATTCGGGGTGAAATTAGCAGGTTACATAACGAACAGGATAATAATGTTTGTTGCCTTTGTGATGATGTGAAAAGAATTGCAGAACTTTTTTCTGAAACGCCGGAATATCCACTTGTTCATTGCATTGTTTCAGGAGGAATTCTTGCTTACTTAGGAACTCAATATAAAGCTAGAGAAGTGTCTCCAGAACAAGTAAGGCCACTTTACTTAAGAGATCCAGATTTCGGGACGTTTCAAAAGAATATTAAAAATAAGTAATTGATCTTTTAAGCGACTTATATAAATCGCTTAAAAGATCAATAGTTTTTATCTTTTTTACCATAAAAATAAAAAAAGATAAAAAAGAGAAAAACAAATAAGAGCTTGAATAAAAAAACCGAAAACAGTATGCTTGGCATACTGGGTTTTTCAAAAAACAACTATTTGTTTTTTAATTCCCTATCTCTTTGGGAGGTGGCGGCTTTGCCCAAAAAACACGAAGTAATAATTAATAGGGCATGGTGCAAAGGATGTGGATTGTGCATTAATATATGCCCCAAAAAAGTTTTAGGTTTTAATGAGCAGCGCAAAGCTCAAGTTGAAAGAATTGAAGATTGTATTGGTTGTAGGCAGTGTGAAAATACTTGCCCAGATTTTGCAGTAACTGTAAAGGAGGGAAAAGAGGATGCCTGAGGTTCGTTTTTGGCAAGGAAATGAGGCGTTAGCGTATGGAGCTCTCGCTGCTGGTTGCCGCTTTTTTGCTGGTTATCCTATTACCCCTTCCTCGGAAATAGCAGAAATTATGGCTACAGAGTTGCCTCGTCTTAATGGCCGTTTTATCCAGATGGAAGACGAAATTGCAGGAATGGCGGCAATTATTGGGGCTTCTATCGCAGGGAAAAAAGCTTTAACGGCAACATCAGGTCCGGGATTCTCTTTGAAACAGGAAAACTTAGGACTTGCTTATATGGCAGAAATTCCTGTAGTCATTGTTGATGTTATGAGAGGTGGCCCTTCAACGGGAGTTCCTACAAAAATAAGCCAGCAGGATGTTATGCAGGCTCGCTGGGGAACTCATGGAGATCACGCTACTATTTGTTATTCTCCATGTTCCGTTCAGGAATGCTTTGAGTTAGCAATCAGAGCTTTCAATGCTGCTGAACGTTTTAGACAGCCGGTTCTCATCATGAGCGATGAAGTATTAGGCCATATGAGAGAGAAAATTGTTCTTCCTGAAGTTGGTTCGTATCCTATAGTGAATAGAAAACGTCCAGTCGATGTACCTGAAAAATTTGTTCCCTATCGTCCAGATCCTCAGGATGATCTGCCGTGCATGGCTTCTTTCGGTGATGGTTATACATGGCATGTAACGGGATTAACGCATAACGATTGGGGTTTCCCAACGAATAATTCAGACGAAATAGAGAATAAAATGCTTCGTTTGATGAGGAAAGTCGATCGCTTCAGAGATGATATCGTAGAGTATGAAACTGAAAATGTTGATGATGCTGATGTTATCGTCGTCTCTTATGGAAGTGTGGCCAGATCAAGTCTTAGAGCAGTTCGAGAGGCTCGTAGCAGAGGGCTTCACGTAGGCTATTTCAGACCGATCACTCTTTGGCCCTTCCCTGATAAAGAAATTGAGCGTCTTGCTCGAAAAGCAAAAACAATTCTTGTTCCTGAGTTAAATTGTGGGCAGATGGTTCTTGAAGTAGAAAGAGCCGTTCATGGAAAAGCTAAAGTTGTACCTCAGAACTTGGTAAATGGCGAGCTCTTCCAACCTTCAGACATTCTCTCTGCTATAGAGGAGGTGGCCTAAGATGCCAAGTCAGGAAGTAATGAGTTGGTTACGAACACGGTTTTTCCCTCACATTTGGTGTCCTGGATGTGGCCATGGAATCATTATGCATGCGCTGCTTCGTGCGCTTGTGGATCTTGATAAAAAGAAAAGCCAGACTGTCATAGCTTCTGGAATAGGCTGTTCTAGTCGTATGCCTGGATATATTGATGCTTGCACCGTACACACAACCCACGGTCGTTCGCTTGCATATGCAACAGGTATTAAATTAGCTAATCCTTCTCTTACCGTTGTCGATGTTATGGGTGATGGAGATTGTTCAGCTATTGGAGGAAACCATTTCATTCATGCTTGCCGACGAAATATTGACATTACAGCTATAGTCATGAACAACAATATTTATGGTATGACTGGTGGGCAGGCTTCTCCGACGACACCCCAAGGTGCTCTAGCAACAACGACTCCTTACGGAGCAATAGATCCTCCTTTTGACATTTGTCGTTTAGCAGAAGGTGCTGGAGCTTCTTATGTAGCTCGTGCCACAATTGCAAATCCAAAGTTAGCTGAGCAGTATATTGTTAACGGTATAAAGAAAAAAGGATTTTCGGTTATAGAAATTGTATCAAGTTGTCATACACAGTTTGGTCGAAGAAATAAACGGAGAACACCAATTGATAATATTAACTTCTTTAAAGAGAACAGCGTATCTCTTGTGAAGGCAAAGAATATGTCGCCCGAAGAGCTTGTTGGGAAGATTGTCACTGGTGAATTTGTCAATAAGGATGTTCCTGAATATACAGAGCAGTACCTTTCTCTTATTGAACGAGTAAGGGGGAAGGATCATGAGTAGGTATGAAATTCGATTTGCTGGTTCTGGCGGACAAGGAATTATTTTGGCTGCGGTAATAGCTGGAGAAGCAGCTGCTCTTCATGAGGAAAAACTTTATGTTGTGCAGACCCAGTCTTATGGTCCAGAAGCGAGAGGCGGTAAGTCTAAAGCAGAAGTTGTAATATCCACAGAGCCGATAGATTATCCTAAAGTTACACGACCTAACCTTCAGGTTATTTTGACGCAGCAGGCATGTGAAGAATTTTCTTCTGATACGCTTCCTGGAGGGAGAATCATTCTTGACGATACTTTTGTTACTGATTTTCCACAGGTCGATGCTTATATATATCACTTGCCTATTTTGCGTACGGCACGCGAAAAGCTGGGCAGAGAACTTGTAACAAATATGGTGGCCCTTGGTGCTGTGGCTCGTGTGCTTGAACTTGAGAATGTAGTGCATCCAGAATCTGTTAAAAAAGCCATTCTTGAGAAGGTACCGGCAGGTACTAAAGAATTGAACTCTCAAGCCTTTGATGAAGGCTACCAGATGTTCAAAAACAGCTTACATTTGTAAATAACACACCCCTCGATAGAAGCAGAATAGCTTGGTTTCCGAGCAGAAAGGCCGGCTGACTTGTTAAAGTCAAGTCGGCTTTTCATTTATAGTGTATGATGTATGAAATAATATAACACTGTAAGGAGTGTGTGCCATGCAGATGCTAGTTATAGTCCTTAATAAGGTTGATAAGGTGGAAAGTCTTTTTAAAGAATTTCTTGATATTGGAGTGCAGGGTGGAACTATTATTGATAGTAAGGGGATGGCTCGTGTTCTTCATGAAGAGGTGGATAAAATTCCGCTTTTTGGTTCTATAAAAATGTTGATTAATGACCAATATCCATATAATAAAACGATCTTTGTTGTATTAGACGACGAACAGGTTCAACCAGCAATAGACGCAGTTAAAAGAGTTGTAGAGGATCTTTCAAAACCAGATGTTGGTATTTTATTTACAATTCCAGTAACTCACGTCGAGGGACTTGTTCCTCGCTCCCCCAAGTAAATTTCCAGATTTAGAGTAGTAATTCAATAAAAAATATATATCTAAGGAGAGTCGATTCTTCGTGCATGTCTTGTACTATATTGCCATAGTCATATTGGCAGGAATCCTCATGTCCAAAATTGTGAGAAAAATGAAACTGCCAAATGTGACTGGCTATATATTGGCAGGAATCATAATAGGTCCTTCTGTAGGGAGATTAATGCCTAAAGATGTTGTTTCCTCTCTTTCTATTGTTTCCGAAGTTGCACTTGGTTTTATAGCCTATAGTATAGGCAGTGAATTTAATTTGAAACATGTTAGAAAGTTAGGACTATCTGTCGTTGGAATTACTTTAATGGAGTCGCTCGGAGCAGTTTTGTTTGTTTCTGCTTCAATGTTTTTCATTTTTAAACAGACGCTCCATTTTAGCTTGGTTTTAGGTTCTATTGCTGCAGCTACTGCCCCTGCAGCAACTATTCTTGTTATAAGACAATATAAAGCCAAAGGCCCTTTAGTTGATACCCTTCTTCCTGTCGTTGCCATGGATGATGCGGTGGCTATTCTTACGTTCGGAATCTCTGTTGCCTTTGCGGAAGCGTTAATACAAACGGGTAGTGTCGTGTCGCTTGTTTCAGTGGTTGGGCGAATCTTACGTGAAGTAAGCCTCTCCTTACTTTTAGGGCTATGTATAGGCCTTTTCCTATCTTTTGCTTCTGGCCGAGTTAAGGGGGAAGACGCTCTTCTCTGTGTAACGATAGCGTCCATTTTTTTAGGTATAGGATTAGCGACTACATTTTCTCTTTCTTCTCTTTTTGTTTCTATGATGATTGGAGCCACTGTCTCTAATGTCGTCTATGCTCGAGATAGAGTTCTTTCTGTTGTTGATCGTTTTACACCTCCGATCTTTGTCGCGTTTTTTACATTATCTGGAGCAGATTTACAGCTTTCAATGTTACGAAAAGTTGGTGTTTTGGGGATAGGATATATTGTTTTTCGCGTTATAGGAAAAGTATTGGGAGCATACGTTGGGGCGCGAATAGCCCGAACGCCTGAAAAGGTTCAAAAATATTTAGGTTTTACCCTCATCCCTCAAGCTGGAGTTGCTATAGGTTTATCACTTCTGGCAGAAGAAGCGCTTCCTGGAATGGGAAGTGAATTGCGCAACATTATATTGGGGTCTACTGTAGTTTATGAACTTTTGGGACCAATTATTGCTAAGCAGGCACTGAAGAAGGCTGGGGAGATTTCAACCTCTTAGGTTTGTTTGTTCTATAAAGAGCCTATGATAATATGAGTGAAACTCTTGGGGAAGGATGACCTTTTTTTGAAAGAAAGCGTATGTCTTAAGATTGATACTTTAAGTAGTGATGGAAGTGGTATTGCAAGGCGTGAAGGGGATGGCTTTGTCTTCTTTGTTCCTGGAGCGTTGCCAGGGGAAGAAGTTGAAGCAAGAGTTATTTTAAAAAAGAAACATTACGCCGTTACCGAACTTCAAAATATTTTGAAACCACATTCTCAGAGAACATCTCCACGTTGTCCATGGTACGGGGAGTGCGGAGGGTGTCAGCTACAACATTGTTCTTATTCAATGCAACTTGAACTAAAAACTCAGATTGTAAAAGAAGCGTTTTCTCGTATTGCCCATATCTCGGTGGAAGATGTTATTTCTTCTTGTATTCCAAGTCCCAAAGAGTGGGGATATCGTAATAAGGCTTCTTTTCCTGTTCGAAAGAACAGCTCAGGAAAGAACGAAGTAGGATTTTTTAAACGAAGAAGTCATTCCCTGATTCCTATAGACGCTTGCCCTATTTTAGAGCCAGCTTTAAACCAAATGTATGGCCGTTTTGTACATTCCTTACAAAAATTGAATATAGATGGGTATAACGAAAAGAAGCATTCAGGTATTTTACGTCATATTATTTTTAGGTGCGGCAGCTTTTCTCGTGAACTTCTTGCTTGTTACGTTGTTCGGAAACATTTGTCTGATTCCGAAATCAAGAGGATTTCTCAATTGTGGCAAAATTTTGTAGTACCTGATGCAACGTTTGTTGGCGTTATAGAAAATGAAAATGCAAAAGTAGGAAACACTATTTTAGGACAAAACTCTCGAATCCTTTATGGGCAGGGAGAGCTTAAAGAAATTTTGAATTCTCGAGAAATTCATTATGATGGAACAGCTTTTTTCCAAGTAAACAGTTATCAAGCTGCACAGCTTTTTGCATTCTGCTCAGATTGTTTAGAAAAAGAAGAAGAAAATGAAGCTTTGGAGCTTTATTCAGGTGTTGGGGCAATGTCACTTTTTTTAGCTCCAAAATTCAAGAGATTAACTACGATTGAGGAATGGCCAAGTGCTGTGGAGGCTACAAAGAAGAATGCTGCATTAAATAAATTTTCTAATATTATTGCCTACGAGGGTAAAGCTGAAGATATCGTTTCGAATTTAAAACAAAACTTTAACACTGTAATCCTTGATCCTCCACGAAGTGGCTGTGACCCTAAAGTTATTCAGCAGATTTTAGAATGGAAACCAGAGAAGGTCCTTTACGTAGCCTGTAACCCCGCGACGTTGGCAAGGGATGTTGCTCTGCTTCATTCCGGCGGTTATAAATTGGAAAAGCTTCAACCCTTTGACATGTTTCCGCAGACCGTTCACGTGGAGTGTGTTGTCTTGATGTCAAGTGTAGAGAAATAGGATTACTCAAAACATTAATAAATAAAGGATTTTCAAGATTGGAGGATTTTCTGCCCAACATCTGGCGGCGCCTTTTAACCTTGAGAATCCTTATTTTTATTTATTGAGGAAACATATCGACTGTAAAAAAGTGAGTTGGGTTGAGTTGACAGATTAGATTTTTTACTAGGGTTGAGGAGACAGGATAGATATATAAACAACTAGGCATTAAATGTACAAGACTCTATTTTGACTTTTACAAAAATCATTCGAGAAATCAAAATTAATATTTAAAACTCGAAATAATTGTGATATAATTAATAGTCGTATGACTTTACCATGTAAACGAGAGGTGCAAAATGGGAGTTAACTATAAAAAACTCTGGAAGAGACTGATAGATGAAGAGTTATGTGTATCGGATTTGCATCTTGCCACTGGCATTGCCCCTAGTACTTTTTCTAAGATGCGTAAAAATGAATACGTTTCTCTTGATGTACTAGTGCGCATTTGTAATGAGTTAAATTGCCAGTTGAGTGAGATTGTTGAGGTTGAACTCGACAATCGGTCATAAGTACTACTAACAAAATATAAAGCAGAGGAAATGAGTTATGGCTGATTCTATATTATATAATGAAGACTGTATACGTTCTATGAAGCGCCCCAACCATAGTTAATGTTGTTAAGAAAGCAACAGAAGGGACAACTCCAACACCTGCATCAACAAGTGTGCCTACAAGAGGAAATGCTATAAAAGCCGGAATGAGAGTAATTGTTCCAAATATTGCAGATGCGACAGTAGCGATAAAAATATTTTGATTTTCAACATATACGGCAATTTGTTCAGGTGGAAGTAATGCCAAAACAAGACCTATTAGTAAAATAATTGACAATATACTAAAAATCATATTTTTGCCCATACCAAATGCCATTTTTAGTGCCATTTTTGTTTTTTCTTTGTTTTTTGACAGAGAAAAAATAAGAAAAATAATTGTTCCTATCCAGATTGCTATAGTGAATATATCCATTTAAAATCCCCCTTTGTTATTTGATAATCGAATTATAATTGTTTTTTATATACTATAATAGACACCAATGTTTCTTTTTGATATAATATAAAAAAAGGGGGCATAGTATGAAATGTAAGGGGCCATAGTTTGCTTCCTGATAACGTGATAAAGTGAATGGCGGGAATCCCAGTCCGTATGATTGGCTCCCGCCAATTCAAAGATAAATGGGCTCACCCTGTCCAATAGTAGTGGCGGAATGGAAGTTGCGGCTTTTGAACTGGCTAAAGAGAGCTCGTATATTTTTTCTTTTGGTGTTTTTCCGTCCATTTCTCTTCCT
>NZ_JAYFQR010000022.1:0-28466 GCF_034926885.1 Aminobacterium sp. | reverse complement strand
ATCTTTGCTATGGCCAATCCTACGCCTGAAATTTATCCTGATGAAGCTCAGGCTGGCGGTGCTGCTGTTATTGCTACAGGGAGAAGCGATTTCCCGAACCAGATCAACAACTGTCTTGGTTTCCCTGGCATTTTCAGAGGCACTCTTGATGTTCGCGCAAGCACAATCAACGAAGAGATGAAACTTGCTGCCAGTAAGGCTATCGCTGAGCTCATTTCTGATGATGAACTCACAGCTGAAAGAATTATTCCCGAAGCTCTCGATCCTCGCGTTGCTCCAGCTGTTGCCAAAGCTGTCGCAGAGGCAGCCAGAAAAACAGGTGTAGCTCGTATTTAATACTCATAAAGAGACATATAAAGAGGGAAAGGCATTTTGCTTTTCCCTCTTTATATTATTCTTCTTGTTGTTCTCTCAATTTTCGCTTTAAGACTTTACCTACACTTGAAAGTGGAAGTTCTCGAACAAAACGTATCTTTCGAGGAATTTTATAATAGGCCAATTGTTCCTTACAAAATGAAGTAAGTTCTGCAGAAGAAAGACCGCTATTTTCCTCTCTAATAACAAAAGCAACCGGGATTTCACCACTTACAGAGTGCCTTTCTCCAATAACAGCGGCTTCTTTCACATCAGGATGGCGCTTGATAACACGCTCAATTTCCTGAGGAAAGACATTGAAACCACTAACGATAAGCATATCGCTCACCCTGTCGAGAATAGTAATGAAACCATCTTCATCAAGGTTAACCATGTCTCCTGTGTTAAACCAGCCATCGGAAAAACGTTGTTCAGTCAGAGTTGGGGCTTTTAAGTATCCCGAAGTTACTGATGGTCCTTTAACCCAAAGAACACCTTCCGAACCTTTGGGAAGAGAATGCCCTTCTTCATCTCGTACATCGAGAGAGTAACCAGGCAGAGCCGGCCCTACCGTTCCTTCTTTTCTCATAGAGTCGTTAGGGTTGCACGAAACCACTGGAGAACACTCGGTGAGCCCATAACCTTGATAAATAATAACGCCAAAGGTATCGCGAACACGTTGTTCCAATTCTGGTTCCAGAGCTCCACCGCCTGTCAGTATATATTGGAGAGATGATGGTAAAATTTCTCCTCTGCTGACTGCCCCCAAAAGAAAAGGCAACATGGATGGAACTGCAATAAGAACGTTTGTTTCAGATTCACGAAGAGCATTGAAAAAGTTACGCACAGGCATAAATGAAGAGACAATAACTTCTTTAAGTCCCCATAATATAGGGAGCAAACCACAAATGGTATATCCCAATGAGTGGAAATTAGGTAATACGTTTAATAAAACCTTTCCCTGCTCAAAACCTTCTATTGTTGTCTGGACTTTCGATGTATTGTCATAAAGATTAGCATGGGTAAGAGGAACAGCTTTCGGATCGCCAGTCGTACCTGATGTGGCAAAAATTACGGCAATGTCAGAGTCACCCTTTTCAATATGTTTGCCTTCAAGAGAAGGAATCACCCCATCAAGGGAAGCAACTGTCCAAGGGTACGAAGAGAGGGCAAGGGCCTCGGCAATCACACCTGTATCACTTGCTGTTACAGCCCCCCAGGGTCGTATATGATCAAGCATAGCGAGAACTGAATCTTTTCCCGTGCGACTGTTTAATGGAACGATCGTTCCGCCAAGCACCCATACGGCTAGAGAAAGATAAAGGACGAGAGGTGAGTTGGGAAGAAAAACAACAAGGCGATCTCCTGCTGTAAATCCTTTTTCTTCCAGGTTTTTTTTGCATAACTGTACTGCATTCAAAATAGCATCTCCTGTTATCCAGGAGCCATTCCACCAAAGAATTCCACTTTCTCTATCCTTTTCTAAATGGGCTAAAGCAATTTCTTCTAAGCGTTTTGTCATACGAGCCCCTTCTTTCCCTATCAAATGGTAATAGAATACCACGGATGGAAAATGTGGTGAACCAGAGCAATATAAAATGATACAATCATGGATGTTTGAAAGAGAGCAGGTGAGAGAGTTGAGTTATACCATCTTAAAAAGATATTTTCCCGAGAGTGTGCTAAAAAAGCTGAAACAGTCTCAACGATGCGTTGTTTCCTTTTCTGGCGGAGTTGACAGCACTGTAATTGTAGCTGCAATGGCCTCTATTCTTTCTCCTAAAGAAGTTCATGCCGTCATGTTCCGATCCTTTTTACATTTTCCCGAAGAGATGGAACGAGGACGATTATACTGTTTGGGTCTTGGCACAACCCTTCATCAAATTCCTGGTCCTGAAATTGATGTACTTGAGGTTATGAATAATAGCAGAGCTCGTTGTGGCTTTTGCAAAGAAGCCCGTGCAAGAGAACTTCTTGATTTCGCCAAAAAGCTTGATGCTGACCTTGTTTTAGAGGGCTCAAACGCTGACGATCTTAAGGATTCTACTCGTCTGGGAACAAAAGTGCTTCAAAAAATGCCTGAAATTTACTCACCTCTTGCAAAGGCTGACCTTTCTAAAAATGAAGTTCGGATGCTCGCGAAAGAATTGGGAATAACATGGTGGAACGAAGCAGCTACAGCGTGTCTTGCCACTCGATTTCCTGAGGGGCACCGTCTTTCCGCTGTGGAATGTTCGAAGGTCGCAAGATCTGAATGGGCCCTACGTCAGGCAGGCTTACCCCAAGTTCGTGTTCGGGTGTTCGGAGAAATGGCGTGTGTACAAGTACCCGTTCCTCTCTTGAAAGAAGCTCTTGCCAAAAGAGAAGAGATTCTGGGGATAATAACTCAAGAAGGATACAACCACGTTATGCTCGATCTTCAGGGGTATGAATGGGGCAGAAAGTGGATCAAAGAAAAAGAAATCGCAGGAAGGACGGACTCTGAATGAAAATTCTTTATCTGGATTGCTTTTCCGGTATCTCCGGAGATATGTTTCTTGGGGCTCTTCTTGATTTAGGACTCGACAGAAACGAGTTTCTCAGAAAAATGGAGACAATTCAAATGTTTCCGGGGCATCACCATCACCATGATCATGACCACCATCATCATCACGATGTTGTCGGCTACGAAATTCATATAGAAGACGCTGTGAAAAAAGGATTTTCAGGTGTTAATGTTACTGTTACCACAGCAGAAGAGCATCCACACAGAGGTTTATCTGATGTCTGCGCCATTATAGATAATAGTGGACTTTCTGACGATGTAAAAGAGAAGAGCAAGCTCGCCTTCAAAGTACTTGCTGAAGCAGAAGGGAAAGTTCATGGGCTTCCTCCTGAAGAAATACATTTTCACGAAGTAGGAGCTGTTGACTCTATCATTGATATTGTCGGAGCTTTTGTTCTTATGGAAATGCTTTCACCAGATATTGTTATCTCGTCTCCCCTTAACGTTGGGAGCGGAACAGTGCAGTGTGCTCACGGCATTCTTCCCGTACCAGCGCCTGCCACTGAAAACCTACTCTGTGGAATACCTATTTATTCCGCAGGACCCCCCATGGAACGAGTTACTCCCACTGGCGCACTTCTGGTAAAAACATTTGTTAGTCGTTTTGGGACGTTACCCGAAGGAACGATGCTCAAAAATGGACGTGGACTGGGTGATAGAGACAGCGATATTCCAAACTTTTTACGAGTATCCCTTCTAAAGGGAATGGAGGGAAAAGACTGTGCTTCAAAAGGGGGGAAAGAGCCCTTTCTTCGAGACACAGGCATTGTTCTGGAAACAAATATTGATGATATGAATCCTCAATACTACGAACCTGTAATGGAACGTCTCTTTGCTGCAGGGGCTATGGATGTCTGGCTTGATCCCATTATTATGAAAAAAGGACGTCCGGCCATTAGGCTTTGCTGTCTTATTCCTTCTTCTCTTGAAGAAAAAGCTGCGGAAATCATCTTGAAGGGAACGACAACGTTAGGCCTTCGTCGTTACACCGTAGATCGGATAAAGCTTCACCACCACATTACTCCTATAGAGACAGCCTTTGGTCTTGTCCGCATAAAAGAAGCTTGGTGGGGAGACGAAAGACTTCGCCTGAATCCAGAATACGATGACCTTAAACGAATTTCAAAAGAAACGGGTATCCCTCTACACAGTTTGCGAGAAGAGATACTAAAGCAAATTGGAGAAATACACTAAAAGAGACGCGTTAAAAAGAAAAGCCCTTCCCTAGAGAAAATCAGCATGGAGAAGGGCTTTCACTTTTCTTTGTTCTGTCATTATTACACTTCTTTTTTTATCGAGACATTCCTCTGGCCAAAATTTCGTACTCTTCTGCTACTTCGCCATTCCTCACCCCATAAATAACCGAATATAGATTACATGTAGGGCAGGCATGGTTAGGTATTATTTCCACTTTATCCCCGATTTCAAAAGACATATCGTGAGGGGGCGTAAAGAGAGCGTGTTCGTCTGACAAACTCTGCAATGTAACAGATGGACGATTCTTCAACACGCCAAACCCGTGGCTTGATGTCATTCCTCCATGATGAGTGTAGTATGTAAGAGCTTTTGTTCCAGCATCGAGTACAACTCTATCAGGAGCAGGACGACTTATTACCGTAGCAAGAACAGAGAGCGCGCAATGGTCATAGGTTCCAAGAATTCCTGCCTGATCAGCGTCTAAGAATATATACGTACCCGGCCTGATTTCGGTAACTCCCGCCAAAATCTCTGAAACGAGAAGAGAGGGCGTAGATCCTATACTGACAACTTCTACGGGAATACCCACACTCCTAATGTACTCTGCCGTTTCAAGCATTTGACTTTGACTTTGTTGAGAAATTGCCCTGATCGCAGATAATGACTCGGCATTATAACTTTGACCGTCATGGGTAAAAATTCCCATCAATGTAACGGAATCCCTATAACGAATAAGCTTTGCCAATTCAAGGGCTGTCTCTTTTGAAAAAACACCGGTACGATGATATCCAGTATCTATGTCTATCATGACATTGAGGGGATGAGGTTCCCCGTCAAAGGTTTCTGCAAGCATCTTAATATGTTCAGCGCTATCGACACCAACAGCAAGATTTGTTTTACGAGCCAAAGCGAGAAGACGATCCATCTTTATATCTCCAACAATTTCGTTAGCAATAAAAATATCAGTTATCCCCGCAGCAGCCATAACTTCAGCCTCTCCAAGTTTGGCCACTGTAATTCCCTTCGCTCCAGCAATCAGTTGCTTTTTGGCAATATCTGGCGTTCTGTGTGTCTTTATATGAGGACGGAGAGAGACACCGGCATTTTGCGCTTTTTGTTGCATCCAGTGAAGGTTTCTCTCCATAACATCAAGATCTACAAGAAGCGATGGCGTATCAATATCCATAACCTGACAACCTCTGAACGGTTCATGAAGACACCTCATCATATTTTCCACCTCATCTTTCTTCAAAAAGCGTTTCTCTAATCCCCTCTACTTTTTGAAGGTCTCAAGAAAATGACAGGCAAAAGACGATAATAACGCAACTCCATTAACTAAAACTTCGTCATTCGTTCGGAACTTCGGATTATGATGCTGCGCATCTGTCCCTTTTTCCGAGTCCCCCATTCCAAGGAAGAACATGACTCCGGGAACCTCTTCCTGGTAGAAACTGAAATCTTCTGATCCCATAACTATGGGAAGTTCTTCAAGAGCCTCTTCCCCCATTATTTTTCCTGTGACACCTTTAAGGATGTTTACCATTGCTTCATCATTCACAGTTACAGGGTAGACAGGGATAAAATCTACTTTAACCTCGCAACGAAGAGCAGAAGCAATTCCTTCTGCAATTCGGCGTATCCGGTCGCCCATACTTGCTCTGATCTCAGGATTTGTTGTACGAACGTTCCCCTGAATATAAGCTGTTTCAGGAATAATGTTGGGAGCACTTCCCGATTCGACTTTTCCTACGCTTAACACTACAGTTTCCAGAGGATCTATTTCTCGACTCACCACTGTCTGAGCTGTTGTAATAATGGTAGCAGCAGCGATAGTCGGATCAATAGCTTCATGAGGCCGTGAGCCGTGTCCTCCCCGTCCTTTAACTTCTATTTCCCAAATATCGGCAGAGGCCATCATTGCTCCACTACGAAAACCAACCTTTCCCGCTTCAAGAGTGCTCCAAACGTGAAGACCGCAAATACCATCGACACCGTCAAGAACCCCTTCCTCTCGAAGCTGCTTTGCTCCAGAGCGCACTCCAGATTCTTCTGCTGGCTGGAAAATAAGTCGAACTCGACCTGGCAACTCGTTCTTTAAAGAGGCAAGTACATTGGCAACCCCTAAAAGGATAGCGGCATGAGCATCGTGTCCGCATGCATGCATAACTCCATCACACGTAGATTTCCATGGATCGTCAACAGCTTCCTTAAGAGGCAATGCGTCTATATCTGCTCGAAGAGCAATCATGGGGCCATCTTCTTTTCCTGTAAGATCTGCGGTTACACCTGACCCTGTACCACCAAAACCACGGCGGATATTCTCATAGCCCAATTCACGCAAAACAGATTCAATCTTTTTTGAAGTCTCTTCTTCTTTCCATGACAGCTCTGGGTGAGCATGAAAATCATGACGAAACTCTATAACTTTCTGCTCTATCTCAGAGGCTAAAGCACATACTTTTTCTTTATTCACCGTTATAGCTCCTTTCAAATTAAAGAAGTTTCACCAAGAATCCCGCAAGGAATACTGAAGCGATGGTCACTGTCGTAAAACCAGAGACAAGCATTTTAGGAAGAATACCTGTCAAAATATATTCTCTCTCCTCTGGTGTTTCTCCTACGGCGTTAGCTACTTCCTGTGAAACAATAAAAGTTCCGGGGAAGCCAAAAAGGCAGCAAACACCAACGGCAAGACACATTTCCCATGTATACCCCAAAAGTTTGGATGCTGCAAACGAAACAATAATAATTCCGACAAGGGCAATAACAAAGGCAATGGCTATAGGCGTAATTAATGAAGCAACCATTTGAGGAGTTGCTTTGCTTAGGCTCATAAAAATGGGAACTAAAAGGGCAAAAAGAGCGAGTCCGGTAGCATTCGCCTTATCGAGAATCTTATGCTCAAGAAAACCGATTTCGTAAAAAATAATGCCGAAAATAAGAGCCATAACAAATTGATTGATCACACCGCCGAGAGCCTTGGCACATATGACAGCAAGCCAGCCTGCAAGCATTGCTTTCATGATGAGAATAAAAGGTGTCTGTAAGTTTTTCGGAGTAGCAGGGAATAACCTCCATGTCGGCTCTTCGGGGTTACTTTTTGCCTTGCCTTCCTTATCACCAGCAAAGGCTTCTCCATTTATGAAACGCTGGCGTAAACGTCGACCTTCTCTGGAAAGACAGACAGAAGCGATGGGAAGTCCTACAAAATTCTGAAGGACAAGAAGCAACGTTATAAAAACGAGAACGGTTTCAAGACCTTTCGCTTTAGCAGCTTCGCTCATAATAAGGGTAGCGACAACACCTCCAGAAATTGGTCCTGCTGCAGTTACTGCAAATTGTTTTCCTATTATAGGCGATCCAATGACAAAAAGAGCAATAGCTGCAGCTACAATAGCAGCAAGAGCAATGATAACAGTTTTCCATTCATCCTTAAGATCACGAAGTTTCATTAATGTTCCCATATGGATCATCAACGTAGGAATAAGGGCCAAGGCAAACTTAACAATAACGGCATCTTCAAAGAGAGTTTTAGGAATGCCAAACCAAAATCCCACCATAAAAATAATGCCTGACACAAAAAGCATTGAACATATGGCCTTTGTTTTTTGAGCGACAAAATCGCCTATAGCGTAGACCAACGCTATGACCAGAAGTGCTGTTACTGAATTCATAGAGACTCCTCCTTAAAAGTATAAGTTATTAAAGAAAAAAAAAGCCAGGGCCCCCGCCTTTGGGGGTCCTGGCCTAGAAGCGCAAACAGTACCTGCGCCAGTGGCTAGAAAGCCCCCTCGCTTCGGTACCAAAATCCAAAAAAGAAAGAAATTGCCTTCCTATTTATAAAATCAAAATGTATCATCAAAATATCGAACCTCTTTTGAAAAGTTTCTCTTTTCTTACCACGATTCTTTCATGCCGTCAAGAATTCCTTTTCATGATATTCTCTATAACATAGTTTTTATACCGAATTGAGGAGGATTTATTCTTATGAAATGTCTTGCAACATTCTACGTAACAAGTATGGCTCTTATGTTTGAAAAACTATGCCGAAAGGAAGGAATGGACGTAAAAATCGTTCCCGTTCCTCGTAAAATTTCAGCAAGTTGCGGCCTGGCATGCAGCTATCCTTGCGATAAAGAGGAAACTGTACGTGCCCTTTGTGATAAGAAAAAAATCGAAGTTGCCGGTTTTCATACTATGGAAGAAGAATAACCCCCTAGACAAAACCTCCATCCTGTATAACAATGAGGAGATAATACACGGTGGGGTATAAAAGGGAGGGAATCGCGTGTCTAAAAAAATAGTTATCGTAGGTGGCGTCGCGTGCGGTGCAAAGACAGCCGCTCGTCTTATGAGAATCGATCCTGATGCAGACGTTACAATGATCGAAAAAGGTGATTTTCTAAGTTATGCAGGATGTGGATTACCGTATTACGTTGGAGACGTCGTAAAAGACTATAAGGAATTAACGTCTACGCCTATCGGCGTTGTACGCGACGCAGGATTTTTCCGAAAGGTTAAGCACGTTGATGTTCTCGTTCGCCATATGGCTACACGCATTGATCGCGAAAATAAAAAAGTAGCTGTTACTGACCTGAATTCCGGGGAAGAAAAAAAGCTCTCTTATGACACTCTAGTGCTGGCCACAGGAGCAAGCCCCATAAGACCCCCCATTCAAGGTGCTGATCTGGAACAAGTTTTTACCCTTTGGAACATGCCAGACGCCCTGGCCATGAAAGCAGCAATTGACAGCGGATCTATTAAAAGTGCTGTCGTCATCGGTGGTGGGCTTATTGGGATGGAAGTTGTAGAAGCACTTCATAACAGAGGAATTCACGTATCTGTTATCGACGTTCTGAAAACCCCCCTACCAGCGATGCTGAATGAAGATTTCGGTCACCTTATGATGAAAGTTCTCGCACAAAAGAACATTGATTTTTATGGTGGAGAACGAGTAACTGAAATTATGGGGGAAGGTGGCGTTGTTACGGGAGTTAAAACCGATCAGCGCATCATTGATGCAGATATGGTTTTAATGGCCATTGGCGTTCGTCCTAACACTCTTATGGCTAAAGAAGCAGGCCTTGATATAGGAGACCGCGGAGGTATTCTTGTTGATGAACATATGAGAACAAGCGATCCCTATATTTATGCTGGAGGGGATTGCGTTGAGGTACGAAATACATTAACAGGAGCAACAACATGGCAACCTATGGGGTCTGCTGCCAATCGTCATGGTCGGGTAATCGCAGACAATATAGCTGGCATGAATTCAACTTTTAATGGCGTTATCGGTACAGCCGTTATGAAACTCTTTGAATATACAGCAGGAAAAACCGGTTTAAATGAAGCTCAAGCCCGAAAATCCGGATATGATCCAGTAGCAGTTACGGTAGTTGATGCTGATATACCCCACTTCATGCCAGGTGCGAGCATGCTTACTTTCAGACTTGTAGCAGATCGAAAAACACGAAAAGTAATCGGAGGCCAATTTTTCGGTCCGGGAAAAATTGATAAACGTCTTGACGTTTTGGCAGCTGCCGTAACTGGAGAACTTACGGTAGACCAATTAGCAGATACAGATCTTGCTTACGCGCCGCCCTATTCCACGGCTCTCGATCCTCTTACCCATGGCGCAAATGTACTTCGCAACAAACTTGACGGACTTCTCAAAAGTTATAGCCCCTCTCAGTTGCAAGAACGAATGAAAGGATCTTCGACGCCACTTCTTCTCGACGTACGAACAGCACCTGAATTAGAAAGTCAGGGACGCATCCCTTATGAATTCGTTCATATTCCGTTGGGGGCTTTGTGGGATAAAGCTCCAGAGTTGCCAAAAGATCGTGAAATTATTGCTTTCTGTAAAATTTCCGTACGCGGATGGGATGCCTACTCCATTCTCAAACGCCTTGGATTTAAAAACATTGCGATTCTGGAAGGTGGCATTATGGGCTGGCCCTATTCCTTAAACTAGAAGTCGGTAGAAATGCTTAATCATCATTGCATATTCTCACGATACCTAAACTCCCCCAGGGTTTTAAAATATGATTACCAACTGAAAAGGAGGAGTTTTTAACTATGAAGAAGACTATTTTTCTTATTACAATTGTGGCTCTCGTAGCGTTAGCTGGAGCAGCTTGGGCTCATGGAGGGAACTGGAGCAACAGAAGTTTTGGATTTGGTCCCAGCGCTGGTTGCAATATGGGATATTACAATTCGGAGGGACCAGGATACGGCCCTGGGTACGGTCCTAGAGCACATTTCAGGAACTCCGACGGATATCGCTATAATAGAAACGTAAATGTTCCACAAGAGATACAGAATAAGTGGAATGAAATGAGAAGAGCTAGATTGGAAATGCAGCTGGAACTTTCACAGCCTCAGATCAATAGAGAAAAAGCCAGATCTCTTCATGAGAAAATTCTAGGCCTTCGACAGGAAGTTTCTCGCTGGATGTTCAACCAGAGACTTGATGCTACAACTCCACAATCGAATTAAATTTGAAAGAGGGCCTTTAAGGGCCCTCTTTTCTTGCCTGATTACAGTGTATTTTACAATAGCTGACGTGCCGCAATTTGAATAGGATCCCACGGTAGAGAAAAAGGCGGCGCATAGCCTAAGTCCAGATCAATTAGCTGACGAACAGTCATTTGAGCACTAATAGCCGTAGCCACAACGTCTATTCTTTTAGCTGCTCCATGAGCGCCAACAATCTGAGCTCCGAGAACACGCCCACCAGGAACTTCTGCAATCATTTTCACATGAATATCTCCCGCACCGGGATAATATCCTGCTTGAACTTTGCTCTTTATTGTCACCGTTTCGTAATGGAAATCGAGATCTTCAAGTTCCTTTTCAGATAAACCCGTTCTGGCCACTTCGAGATCACAGTGCTTACTTACCGCAGTTCCTACAACTCCTGGGAAATGCTCTTTTCCGCCAGCCATATTTATACCGGCAATTCTGCCCGTCTTATTGGCAACAGATCCTAGGGCCACCCAAAAAGGCTTATTTGTAACGAGATGCCACGTCTGCGCACAATCGCCAGCAGCCCAGATATCCTCGATCTCCGTTTCCATCATTTGGTTTACCAAAATAGAATCATTCACGCCTAGGGGTAATCCGGCCTCTTTAGCCAATTTAGAGTGCGGACGAACGCCGAGTCCAAGAATAACAATATCAGCAGGAATATTTCGCTGGTCAGTTATAGCAGCCTTAATACGATTATTATTATATTCAATAGCCTTAAGGGTTTCTCCAAGGTAGAGAGATGTTCCTACGTGCTGAATAGCATCGGCAATATGGTCTGCCATATCTATATCGAAAGTATTCATAACCTGAAAAGAACGGTCTACGAGACTAACATTCATACCTCGTCGGCAGAAAGCCTCCGCCATTTCAAGACCAATGTAGCCGCCTCCTACAATTACAGCTTTTTGAGGATTGTTTTCTTCAATAAAACGCTGAAGTCTGAGACCATCCTGCAAGACACTTAACGAAAAAACGCCCTCTCCGTCAATTCCTTCTATGGGGGGACGAATTGGCTCAGCCCCAGTAGCAAAAAGCAGAGAATCAAAAGACTCTGTAAAAAGTTTACCTGTCTGTATATTTAAGACTTCCAGTGTCCGGGCTTTAATATCGACACTAAGAACTTCATGGAAAACAAAGGCTTCAATATTTTTTTTCGCCATGAATTCTTCTGGCGTACGAACAATGAGTTTTGTGTCATTTTCAACAAGCCCGCCTATAAGATATGGCATACCGCATGCTGAATAGGATGTGTGAGGGGAGCGTTCGTATACAACAATTTGAGATTTAGGCTGTAACTTTCGTATTTGTCCTGCTGCTGTCATTCCCGCCGCATCGCCACCGATAATAACGTACTTCTCCCGTTTCACCAGGGCACCTCCTTTTAATCAATAAGATGAAGCTTTTTGTAGACGGGTTCGGCATATTCCCAAAGAACGGGATATTTTTTCCATAACCATCCTCCCATACCAACACATATAAAGCCGCCACATGCCAAAGTAAGAGGAGCATCTATTTTTGAGGCCAACCAACCGGCGAAAAGACTTCCGAAAGGAGCGATTCCCGTTAATGCTACGATGAAGAGACTCATAACGCGCCCCCTCTTATCATCGTCTACAAGTGTTTGAATCAGCGTGTTTCCGGCAACCATAGAAGAGATCATGGTAAACCCTATGCCTGCCATAAGAAGCAAAGAAAAAGGGAACCACCGCGAGAAGGCAAAAAAAGCAACGCATATGCCGAATCCAGACATGGCGAGAGCCATTATTTTTCCTAAACCTACAGGGGTTTTACGAAGAGCAAGCATAAAGGAACCACCCAATGCTCCCATTCCACTTGCAGCTGTAAGAAATCCCAGTGTCTGAGGACCACCTGACAAAATATCCTTAGCAAAAACCGGAAGCAAAACAAGGTAGGGAAGTCCAAAAAAGCTTACGACAACAAGGGCCATCAGCGCAGCACGAATAGGGAAAAAACCCCGAACATAGGCAATCCCTTCGAAAAAATTTTCAAGGAAAGGCCTTTTCTCCGTAAAGGTACGACCTCCACGTTTCAATTTCATCGCAAAAAGAGCCCAAAGTGTCGCACCGTAACTGAAACCATTCAGCAAGAAACAAATTCCTTCCCCTACTAACGCTATAACAACACCAGCCAGAGAAGGTCCAAGCAGACGGGCCACATTGAATAAAGACGAATTTAATGCAATGGCATTTCCTAAATCTTGCCTGTCTTCCACCATATGAATAATAAAAGCCTGTCGCGCGGGAATTTCAAAGGCATTTACCACTCCCAACAACACACTGAGAACAATAATATGCCAATAGGTAACTACTCCGGAAAGAGTAAGAATTGCGAGAAGAAAGGCGTGTACCATGCTTAAAATCTGACAAATGATAATGACTCGGCGTAAATCCCAGCCTTCAAGATATACGCCTGCAAAGGAAGCCAGAAAAAAAACAGGAAGCTGCCCAACAAAATCAACGGCACCAAGAAGAAAAACAGAGCTGGTCAATCGATAGACTAACCAGCTCATAGCTACTCTCTGCATCCAGAGGCCAGATAAAGATACGACCTCTCCTCCGAAAAAAAGCCTGTAATTCCTGTGGCGAAGAGCCCTGCTTAATTGTTGTAACCTCTCACAATACAGATCAAACCCTTTCCAACAAGACCTTTTTTCGTTCATAACGTCTACTCCTTACGTTAACGAGCTAATTCCACCATGGCGTGAGCCATTATTTTTACGTTTTTCACCAAATCTTCAATAGACCAACATTCGTTTTCTTCATGAATCGTATATGTTTGCCCGGGGAAAATTGGCCCAAATGCAACTACGTTTGGCATAGCTTTGGCATACGTTCCACCGCCAATAGCCAATAATTCTGCTTTCAACCCTGTCTGATCCTCATAGACCTTTTTGAGAGTCTGAATCAATTCCGATTCCGGATCAACATAAAGGGGTGCTGCATGTCGAACATCTGCAACCTCTATACCTGCATTTTCCAGTGTTTCCGCAAGAAAGGGCAACACTTCTTCCCGCTTTTTCGTTACGGGATAGCGTAGGTTCAAAGTAAATGAAATGCCTGAATCGTCGCCATGCATGGTTCCAAGACAGACAGTCAATGGCCCAGAAATGCTGTCTTCCATAGCAACTCCCAGCGAAGTCCCATCAGTTTCAAAACCAATAACCTTTTGAAGAGCCTTCACAAAAGATGCTTGTTCTCCACCTAAGTTTACTTTTGACAAAATATCGATAAGACAAAGTAAAGCGTTTACACCAAGTTCAGGAGTGCTCCCATGAGCTGGAAGTCCTTGAATTGCAATATCAAGGGTTCCGCTAGAGCTATCCTCTACAATTTTAAATCCGCTCTTTTCGGGTCCATTCCATGAATCAACAATAGAGGCAAGACGTTTTCTATCCTCTGCCGACGCCTTAAGAAGAACACGAGCAGTAGCAGCCACTACGTTAGGAGCCACTCCTCCCTCTATAGATACTACGCTGACAGCCCCTTCCCCTTTAAAAGGAGCCTTGCATGTTATTGTCAAAACACCCTTCTCGGCATAGATAATCGGATATTCAGCGTCTGGAGTAAAACCTGCAGCCGGAAGTTCCTCTGTCTGAACATATCGCTCCATACACTGACTTCCCGACTCTTCATTCGTTCCGAAAATAACTCGAATACGTCGTTTTAAAGGAATACCAAGCTCTTTAATAGCTTTCAGTGCGAAAAGAGCTCCAATAGTCGGCCCCTTATCATCGAGAACGCCACGTCCCCATATTTTTTCATCATGAATATCGCCGCCATATGGAGCGTAGGTCCATCCACTTCCTTCTGGAACAACATCAAGGTGTCCTAAAACAGCAACTATCTCCTCGCCGTCACCCCACTCAGCGTACCCTGCCATATTATCTACGTTCTTCGTTCGGAAACCCATACTTCCCGCTAAATTTAACGCATGGTCGAGAGCACGTTTCACTTCCTGTCCAAAAGGAGCATCTTTCTCTGGTGTTCCTGCAACACTTGGAATGCGAACAGATTCTTGTATAGCTGAAATAAGATCGTCTTTCAGCCCGTCGATGGCTTGGTTGAGCATGTATGTCCCTCCTAGATCGTTTATATATATATTATGCACCCCACGTTACTCGATATTTCTTAAGAAAAGTAGCAGGGTTATACGACATTTTAGCCTTTCTGATGCCTTCGCTTCCCATATCCTGCTCACGGTTGACCCACTCAAAAGAATGGGCGCTATGATCAAGAAAAATCTGGTTAATCGCCTGATAGACGCCTTTATAATCAGTCATTCCCTTTTCGAAATGAATAACAATTGTTTCGTTATCAATACTCTCAGCCACTGTATAGGCAACCATTTGATCCTTCACAGAGAGAACACCACCTGAAATAGACGGCATTTCTCCCCAATGCTCTAGTACACGTCGAATAGCGCAACTTTCTGCTTTTAACCCTGGAGAATCATCACAATTACGCCACTCACACCATTCTTTTTGTAATTCTATGATATGCCCTATGTTTGCTAGGGTTATTGGGGAATAAGAATAGTCATAGCTACGAATAAATTGTTGCAAAAGATTTTTTTTCTTATGGAAACGATTACCTGAAAGTTCAATAAGATCGGATACTCGATAAATATACTCCCACTCTTCTCGCTCTTCTTCTAATTGTATATCGTCACCCAGACTTTGCTGTAAAATATTTGCCAAATTTTCAGGAACTCTATCAAATACAACACCGTTGGGAAAGAGTTTCGAAAGAACATTTCGCCAGTCTATACTATGCCATGATCCTACAGGAGCCCACTGAATAGATTCTGAAGAAGTAGTTCGAAGCCAGCAAAGATCAGCTTCAAAAGCCCATTCATACTTTCTGTCATTATGCCAGGCCCAAAGATTAATAAAGCTATAATCAGAGGCCTTCTGAGGAGTGAGATTGTATAAATGGAGATAATCATCTCGTCTCTCTAACGTTATAGGTTCAAAAGCAATGGTCACTCGTCTCCCCCCTTCATATATAGGTATTATACCTTTAAGATGTACAAAAAAAGGCCGGTGATCTTTCACCGGCCCTTCTGAGGCTTACCAAACCTCAACTATATTCCTCAACTGTTACAATCTTGATCGGGATCAGTAAATTCTGCATCGACAACATCTTCCGCTTGTTTGTTCTGATCCTGAGATTCTTGCTTTCCACTTACTGAAGATACAACCTGTAAAACCTGCTGTAATTCTGAAATATTAACTCTCATACTTTCTGCAGTTGCTTCAGAATTTTTAAGCAGTTCCTTTGATTCTTCCAGTACGTTACGTGCTCTTGCTTTCTGCGTTTCTTCTAAAACACTCTCTTTGTCCGCCAACTCTTTTTCCAACCTGTAAGCGAGAGTTTCAAGTTCGTTTCTTGCGTCAGCTTTTTCTCGTTTTTTCCTGTCTTCGACAGAGTGTTCCTGTGCCTCATGTATCATTCGCTCAACTTCACTTTTATCGAGATTGGTAGATCCTGCAATGGTGATCTGTTGAACCTTACCTGTATCTTTATCTTTGGCAGACACCTTGAGAATTCCGTTGGCATCAACATCAAAGGTAACTTCTATCTGAGGAATGCCCCGAGGAGCTTTTCTAATGCCTTCAAGTTTAAAGTTGCCAAGGATTCTATTATCTGCCGCCATTTCTCGCTCTCCCTGAAGAACGACAATATCTACTGCGGGCTGGCTATCTTCCGCCGTCGTAAATGTCTCTGTTTTTCTATAGGGAATCGTCGTATTTTTATCTATAAGTTTTGTCATTACTCCGCCCATGGTTTCAACGCCAAGAGAAAGAGGAATAACATCGAGCAAAAGGACATCCTTCATTTCGCCCTTTAAAATACCACCCTGTATAGCAGCACCTACAGCTACCACTTCATCGGGATTAACTGACATATTCGGATTTTTCCCACCCGTAAACTTCCTTACAAGAGCCTGTACCGCCGGTATTCGCGTAGAACCACCGACAAGAACAACTTCGTCTATATCTGAAGGAGAAAGTTTTGCCGCTGCTAATGCATCTTGCATCGGCTTAATACAACGTTTTACAAGAGGCTCTGTAAGCTGATCGAATTTGGCCCGTGTAAAGTTCATACTGAGATGTTTAGGGCCCGTGGCGTCAGCTGTTATAAAGGGTAAGCTGATTTCCGTAGATGTTCTACCCGAAAGTTCACACTTCGCTTTTTCAGCCGCTTCATAAAGCCGTTGCAAGGCCTGCCTGTCGTTTCTTAAATCTATGCCATTTTCTTTCTTAAATTCGTCAGCGATGTAATCAACTACCACCTTATCGAAATCATCACCGCCAAGATGGGTATCTCCAGAGGTAGAGAGGACTTCAACAACCCCTTCCCCTATATCAAGAATAGAGACATCGAAAGTTCCTCCGCCAAGGTCAAAAACTAGAATCTTTTGCTCTTTTTGCTTATCCAGTCCATAGGCTAGGGCAGCCGCCGTAGGTTCGTTAATGATACGAAGTACGTTTAACCCGGCTATTGTTGCGGCATCCTTCGTTGCCTGGCGCTGGGCATCGTTAAAATATGCAGGAATAGTAATAACAACATCTGTGATATTTTCTCCCAGATAGCTACTTGCGTCATTAACCAACTTTTTAAGAATCTGTGCACTTATCTCTTCAGGAGCATATTCCTTACCAAACACTTCAAAACGTACGGCCCTATTCGGACCTTCCTTAACTTTATATGGAACGATTTTCATCTCTGAAGTTACTTCATCAAAAGTTCGTCCAATAAAACGTTTTACAGAAAAAAGAGTGCCATCAGGATTTAAGGTTGCCTGTCTCTTGGCCATTGCTCCTACTAACCGCTCATCGTCTCTCGTATAAGCAACCACCGATGGCGTTGTTCGACTTCCCTCAGCATTTGCAATGACAACAGGAGATCCTCCCTCTACTACAGAAATGACAGAATTGGTCGTTCCAAGATCAATACCGACTGCTTTCTTCATCTAATCATCCCTCCCGGTATTACTGACCTTTGTTGACCAATAAATATTACACTTCTTCCCCCTTTATTGTCAATATTGGTCAAAGCAAATTTTAAAAATAAAACATAAACAAAATATTTTTGTGCTTAATTCTTTCATGTATAATTATCTCATGATTCTGAGAAAAGAGGTGAACGTATGGAGCATGCGCTTAACGAGAGATTCTTTCTAGTGAAAAAAGAAAAGGGAATTCGCAAGAATGTATTATGTACTATGCGATTGCTTGCAGAAAAAGACGTACCTTCGGCCCTTGACCTCCATAGAAAAATTACTCTGGAAATTGGCGACGAAAATATTTTTTGTGCAGAGCATACTATTGAAGAAAGTATTCTTGGCAAAGGTTTTGTTATTGGTATTTTCGATAGTGATTATCTTGTTGCGATGCGAGCCATCTCTTACGGGGGAAAATATATGGAGGAAGCTCAAAAAGATTTACAACTTCATTCCTCTGAACGAGATCATATTGCCGTAATGGATTTTTGTATAACGGAAAAAGCTTTTCGCGGGAATTACGTTCAACATTTTACATTCCTGAAAGCTGAAGAAATCCTCTATCCTGAACGATATCACCTTCATAGTACTATATCTCCTTTGAATATTTTCAGCCTCAGGAATGTACTCCGTTCCGGGTTTTTGATTGTTGATTTAAAAGAAAAATACGGAGGCTATCTTCGTTTTATTCTGCATAAGGACATTCGTACATTACCTCATATATACACTCACGAGCATATTGAAGTTCCTCTCGAAGATTACGATAGCCACCTCGCACTGCTTTCCATGGGATATTATGGATATGCCATTAAGGGAGGGTATACCGGGTTTTCAATTGTCTACGGAACAAAAGTAGCCATTCGCCAGACAGGGGAAAGAGCGTAAACCCTTTCCCCCAAATTGCATGTAAATACAGATCAGAATAAGCCATCAAACCCAATAGGGTTCTTCCCACAATGTAAGTTTTTGACCTTTCCCGAGCGTTAATGCACGATCATAAATCTCTTTTGCAACAATAATATCTTCTATGCCCATTCCTATTGCGTTATAGAAAATAATCTCGTTATCATTTTCCCTGGCCGCTTTTTTACCATTGATTATTTCCCCTATATTCCCATGGAATCGCTCTTTAGAAAGTTCCCCGGCCAAAACCATTTTGGCAATAGTCTGTATTCCCCTATGAATAACTCCATCCCAATCATCAGTAACAATCTTTTGGGCCTTTCTCACCACATCAAATTCGTATTCATAGTTACCTACATTTGAAATAAAAACCCCATCTTCTACCCACTCAGCTTTGACAATAGGAGAAACTGCCGTTGTGGCACTAACAATAACATCTGCTCCCTTTAAAGCTTCAGGAGCAGATACGCAGGCTTCTATGTGAGCATCTGGAACTTCTTCTCTCGCTTTCTCGATAAAAGCTTTTACACGGTCCATCGATATATCATAGACATGAATTTCATTAATTCCGGGAAGAGCTGTCTTAACAGCCATCATTTGAGTATGATTCTGCGTTCCTGCACCGATCAGACAGAGGACTTTTGAATCTTTTCTGGCAAGATATTTTGCAGCAACACCAGTAGCAGCCCCGGTACGCATGGCACTAATCACTGTACCGTCCATTACAGCAAGAGGGAAACCTGTTTCTGCATTATTGAGAATGGTAAGGGCTGAGGCTCTTGGCATATTATAGTGACGCGGATTCATAGGCTTACTGGCTATCCATTTTATGCCTGCAACATCTACATCTCCTCCGACATAGCCCGGCATGGCATTAATACGCCCCGTCTGTGCTTCGGAATCGGCATCTCCCCAACGCAGGGCAACTTTATCTGGCAAAATCGTCTCTCCCTTATCACGGAGGGAAAAAAGTTTTTCTATCTTATTCATCACCATTGCCATGTTAGTTACTCCACAATCTATTACATCCTGTTGCGTCAAATATAAAAATTCTACGCGTCGTTGAGTCATGCTATTTCCCTCCCTTTCTCCACATCTTTAGGAAATGGAGTGCCATCAGTAACAAATTTTTTTAAATCTTCAACAGATACGCCTTCAAGTTTAAGACGTGCAAGAGTTCTGCCTCTCTCTCGGTAATCCGTTTTATGAACTAAATTTGCAAGATCAATCATAAGATTCATTGTGGGAGTGGGAACTCCAACAATACATCCAAACTCTGCTAATGGAACAAGGCTCATTGGAACATCTTCTGAAATATATCGTGCGAAAGGATTTTTTGGCGCTTCTATGCCACGATATCCTTCCTGTTTCTGAACCGCTTCATATATCGACGTTCCATCCATATGAGGAATTTCATAGACATCTTCAAGCCATTCAATACATGTCATTGTCTCAATACCGAGTGCCGAAGCAACAGCAACACGTTCTGCATCTATCCGTTCCAAAACATTGCTGACACAAGGAGTAATTCCATCCATGTAATACTCAAAGAGATCTTTTCCCTCTATTCTTGCAATATTGAGCAGTGCCGGTGTAGGGTGGAAAATTGCTCCAATATTTAAGAAGCTTGTCTCCAGCACATTTTCAGCGGCAATAAATTGCGGATAATATGGCAGCATTTCCGCCAAAATTTCTTTTGTTTTATACGCAGGTAAAGCAGCAAGTTCCATTTCTTTTTTCACTTTATAGATAGTAACTTCTGCCGCTCCTGTCTTTCGACACGCGTAAATTAGAGATTGAGTCTCGGCAACAATAAAGTCAGCCTCGGGATTTACATCTTTTGCAGTCAAATAAAACTCTAGAGCACCAGCTGTTCGTCCAGGGTTCAGAATAACTTTTTGACCCTTTGTCAAATATGGTGCCATCTTCGTAGCAAGTTCTCTATGTGCAAAAGCGGGAGTCACAACCAAAATGACATCGCATCCATCCATAACTTCCGGAATACTTGTTGTGATTACATCAAACTTTGCAAAACCCGTAAGAGAAACGCCTTTCAACGTCACCCCACCTGCAGCCTGTATATCTTCAATCGCTGCTGGAAATTTATCAAAAACATGTACGCTACATCCACGCAGGGACAAATATGCCCCCATACTTAAACCACCATTGCCAGCTCCAAGTACTGCGACTTTATTCAAGAGAATTCACCTCGTCCCTAGCTTCATATCGCTTTTTTCTAGCAATAATTTGAGATAAAAGAATTACAGAAAGAATCACCAGACCAATGACGTCGCCAAGCCAACCTGGATCAATAAGACATATTGCCGCTACTCCAGCAACAGCTCTTAACAAGAGGGGAAGTCGTCCCATTAAATACCCCTCCAATGAAGCGGAAAGGGCTACGACCCCTAAAGTGGCGGTAATAATAGCTGTTGTGGCCGAACCAAGAGAGGTGTTCAGCAATAAAATTCGAGGAGAAAGTGCAAAAACAAAGGGCAAAATAAAAGCGGAGGAAGAAAGCTTAAGCCCTTGAAGTGCTGTCTTTACAGAATCGGCCTTGGCTATAGCTGCGGCAAGATATGAGCTTAGAGCAACAGGAGGCGTCACTGACGCCATACATCCGAAATAGAAAATGAAAAGGTGAGCGGCTACAACGGGAACGTTGAGTTTTACAAGGGCCGGAGCAACCATAGAACCTAAAATAATGTAAAGAGCTGTGGTAGGCATGCCCATTCCCATGATAATGGAAGCAATCATGGTAAGTAACAAGGCCAAGTGAAGCTGACCTCCTGATAGAGCGATAATAAAATCAGCAAATTTAAGGCCCAAACCTGTCAATGTAACGGTTCCGACAATAAGACCTGCAACTGCGCATGCTGCAATAACACTTAAAGCCCCTCGTGCCCCTAAGTCCAAAGCCCTTAAAAAAGATTTAAGAGACATTCGTGTTGCCTTTCTGAAAGAGCTTGTAATGATTACAATGAGCACCGCTGTAACAGAAGCCTTAATCGGAGAATATCCCGCAAGCAACATATACACTATGCTGAAGGGAGCTAAAAGCAAGAATGCTCCATCTTTAAACACCTTTGAAAAGACCGGCAGTTCACTCTTTTTCATTCCAAAGAGACCGAGCTTCGCAGCCTCCATATCGACCATGATAAAAACGGCAACGTAATACAAAATAGCCGGTATTGCAGCATGAACAATGAGTTTCCCATAAGGGACACCTGTCATTTCTGCCATGATAAAAGCAGCGGCTCCCATTATAGGAGGCATAATTTGTCCTCCAGTGGAAGCAGAAGCCTCTACACCACCAGCAAATTCCGGTTTATACCCTACGCTTTTCATCAATGGAATGGTAAATGTTCCGGTGCCTGCTACATTTGCAAAAGAACTGCCCGAAATCGTTCCCATTAACCCACTTGCAAGAACCGCAGCTTTTGCAGGACCTCCTCTGAAACGCCCTGTCAGAGAAAAAGCCAAGTCGATAAAGGCCTGTGCACCACCAGTTTCTGTGAGGAATGCCCCGAGAAGAATAAATAGAAACACAAAAGTCGCAGTTACATAAATAGCTACGCCGTATATACCTTCACTTGTCAGGAACATATGTTCAACAATACGTTCGACTCCGTACTGTCTGTGCCCAAGGGTTCCAGGTATCAAGTGACCGAAAAAAGCGTAGAGAAGAAAACATATCGCGACAATAACAAGGGGCCATCCCATAGTTCGACGAGTTGCCTCCAATACAAGAAAAATCATAACTGCCCCTATTACAATATCTCTTGCGATAGGATCTCCCATTCGGAAAACAATATTCATATAGTCCAATGTGAGGTAAGCCCCCACAGCCAAACTAAAAACTATTGCAACTATATCCCAGATAGGGAGTCTGTTTTTTTGTTTACTTGTTGCAGGAAAAATGAAAAACGTCAATGCCAAGGCAAATGCTAAGTGTATAGCCCGGTGTTGAAATTGAGGAAGCATATGTATCCCTGACGAGTACATGTGATATAACGACATACATATTGCCAAGATAGAACATATTTTTGCGGCTATCCCCGTCAAATTCCTCTTTTTTTCAAACTTTTCATTGAGTTCTTTAAGTTTTTCCTCAGGAGTAAGATTCTCCTGTTCTTTTTTCTTGAAAAACATCGGACTCACCTCGCGTCAAGTACTCGAAATACGACATTTTCTCGGCTGATATATCCATGCGTTCCATATCATTAAAGTAATTTTTTAAATTGATATCTCTGTGCCCTCCATCCAAGAGCAGGCGTGGGGCTGCTACGTAACTAACTCTGAAAGGAAGCAGGCTCAACGGGATATTAAGGCCACGGATAACCATAAATCCATTTTCAAAGCGTACTTCCTGCTTACATGTAGAAGGAACACCCCACCCTAAATCCTGCAATCGTGTTTCAACTACATGAAGCATGCCATCATCGTTAACTTTGTAATATTCATATACAGGCGTCAGGTGAACAGAGTGCCTGATATACGTAGCGAAGGAGTACCCCACAGATACTTTTTGCCGATACAACACGCGACCTGTCTTGTAATTTTTTATATTGAGAACAAGAACGGGATAAAAGAAAAGAAAATAACAAATTAAAATTACACTCGAAAAAATGAGACTTCCCCAAAGTCTTTTTCTCATTTTTTTCATCCCCAATGATGAAGAGGGGCACAAGGGCATACCCCTCTTCAGAAGTCGTTATCGAAACCTTATTCGATAACCCAACCGCTTACATCTACACCTTTTTCTTTGTAGTATCTTGCGGCACCTGCATGAAGAGGAATAGACATAGCGCTCAGAGCCGTCTCAAATCTGATCATTTTTCCCTGAGCATGAGAATCGGCAAGAACGTCAAGATGTTCGAAAAGAGCCTTTGTTATTTGATAGACGGATTCTTCGCTCAAATCTTTACGAGCAATAAGCAAAGCCGGGCTTGCTACCGCAGAAACATCTTCGTTAACACCACGATAGGTTCCACCAGGAATGGTAACCATTGTCAAATAAGAGCGATCTTTCAAAAAATCTTTCATGATATTGGAATCAAGAGAAAGAAGGTTAACGTCAAGGGTGGTAGAAGCATCGACAACTGCAGATGTAGGAATACCCGACCCTATAATGGCACAGTCAATAAGACGATCTTTCAAAGCTGTAACAGCTTCACCAAAATTCAGGAATTGAGGGGAAATTTTATCATAGCCTAGGCCGTGAGCTTCAAGAACCATCTTGGCAGTTCTTTCGGTTCCGCTTCCAGGAGCACCTACGGCCACCTTTTTACCAGCCAAATCCTTAATGCTCTTTAAATTGGAATCTTTTAAAACGACAAATTGGAAAATTTCAGGATAGAGACATGTAATGCCACGAATATTTTCCACAGGTTCTTTTTCAAAGGGAGGCTGTCCGCTAAAGGCACCGTAACTCGTGTTAGAAGCACCCATCATCATTTCGACGTTGCCCTCACGAATCATTTTCAGATTCGCAACAGAAGCGCCCGTTGATTCTGCCGTAACTTCAATATTCGGTACATATTTGGTTATGATAGAAGCAATAGCTGAACCTATAGGGTAATACGTTCCGGCCGTTCCCCCGGTAGCAAGCGAATAACGCTCTACGGCCATGGCTGAAAATGACATTCCCAAAACCAAAACCATCGTGAGAAAAACAACAAAACCTTTTCCGTACTTACGCATCCTTTTTCCCCCTTAAAATAATGATATATTTATTAAATACAAAGTTGATCTTTGCCACAAAAGGGATTTGAGATATAAATAACAAACAGATTTATCAATCTTTTGATATATAAAAGTATCAACATGATATAAAATGATATTTCTAGATTCATATTACGGACACTATAATTTTATTGGCACCGAAAGTCAACATAATCGGCAGGTTATTTGTTCAAGTATACATTATCCATCAATGAAGGGAGGCATATTATGCATAATCGGAAAAACAAAAATTTAATCGATAGAAATGAGAATGGGAAAGATATTTTTGAGCATATACGGGCCATTCGTCAAAACTTGCCCTCTCAGCAGAAAAATGTCTGCGATTATATTCTTGCCCACTATCAACAAACAGCATTCATGAAAGCTGAGGAAGTAGCAGCAGCTACACAAACGAGTACAGCTACTGTTATTCGAACAGCAGGAAGCCTTGGATTCAAAAGTTACACAGCACTCAAAGAAGAACTGCAGCACGTGCTTGTTTCATCTACAACACCCCCTCCTCTTGATCGTTTGAGAGAGAATATTACAGGAGATTCAAGTTTGAACGTTCTGGAACAAGTAATAAAAGATAATATACAAAGCTTGCAATCTCTTTATAGCCAACATTTAGCAGAAAGCTTTCCTCAAGCGATTCGTACGATAAAAAAAGCTTCGAGAATCTATATTCTCGGACTCCGTTCAACTCGAGGATTAGCTGTTTATCTTCATGCACTGCTACACCAACTCTTTAAAAATATCTATCTTGGGGATGCATCAGGATCGGATAATCTCTTTGATGAACTTTATGATATGGATGAAAACGATGTGCTTATCGCTCTGATGGCGGGAAGTCCGCACTATACGAAGAGGACTATTAATGCTGTGAAGTATGCTCATGAGCATTCAATTCCTGTTGTACTCATTACTAACAACCTTTCAAATGTTGCGGCTCCTCTTGCTTCAGTGGTGCTTCTTGCTCCACAAAATACGAACCATTATTCAACAGTAACACTTTTAACAATTATTGATGCCCTAGTTTTTCAACTTGGACGTGTTAAAGCCGAAGACGCAAGGCCCAAACTTGAAGAGCTCGGTGAGCTCTTGTTAAAAAATGATATTTCAGTTTAAAAAAGCTACGATGGGATTTATCATAAACATGTCCCATCGTAGCTTCAGAGAAAAAGTTTCAGTCAAGACTGTCTATAAGGTAGCTAAAGACTTTTCTTCCTCTTCTAATTTAAAACGAGCAACGGCATCTTCCATTGCACGGCTGAGAGTAACCATCTCTTCTGCCGACTGAGCAATAGACTCTGTTACTTTGGCCTGATCCTCAGTTGCCTGAGTAATCTGCTTCATTTGATCAGATATTTCCTGTCCCGTACGTGCAACGCTATCCATTCCAGCTGTCATCTCCTCTGCACTTGCGGATTGTTCTTCCATCGTAGCTGCAATGCTCTGGACATGATCCGAAACCTGGGCAACCTGAACAACAACATGATCAATAATATCTTTAGTCTCTTTTGCCTCTTGCACCAATTGAACCATGTATTTTTCTGCACCTTCCTGGTCAGTCAGCGCTTTTCGACTTCTTTCGCTAATTTCAATAATAACGTGATTTACTTCTTCCGCAGATTTCGCCGATTCCTCGGCAAGTTTACGAACTTCCTCTGCTACAACAGCAAAACCTCTGCCCGCATCGCCAGCTCTTGCAGCCTCAATGGCAGCATTTAATGCGAGTAAATTCGTCTGATCTGCAATAGCGGTAATAGTACTGACAAAACTTGATATTTTCTCGACAGTATCGGCAAGAAGACGAATAGCCTGACCGACATTACCCCCAGCAGTCGATGTTTCGTCGATCAGAGTGCTCATTTTTCGTACCGCATCTCCGCCTCGTTCAGCTGCATTAGCAATATTTACTGCGCTTTCTCCAGCTTCAGATGCAGCTTTTGCTCCTGTCTGGGCAGCGGCAGCAACTTCTTGAATGCCTGCATTAGCCTGCTGTGTGGCAGCAGCAGAATCTTGTGTTTTCATTTCTGACTGTTTAACCAATTCAGAAACCTGCTCTACAGCAGCAGCAGACTCCTCTGAGGCAGCGCTCATATCTTCAGCCTTGTTCAAAACTGTTTTCGAGCTTCTCACAATTGCAGAAACTATGCCAGATATGCCTACGACCATAGCGTTGAGCGCGTCTACTATTGCCCTTATTTCTACTATTTTCGAGTCTGTCTCTAGTCGAACAGAAAGATCGCTATTCTCTGTAATATATAGAGCCTTTTTGGCCACATCCTGCAGAGGCTTTGTCATTTTTCTGATAACCCATGACGTTATGATAATCGCCACGAATAAAACAACAACCGCAATAAGAAGGGTAGCCTTCTTTAAAGCAGCTACTGGAGCAAGGGCTTCTGATGCCGAAGCCTGAGTACCTAAAACCATTCCATTGGGAAGGGTTGCGTAAGAAACAGCAATAATATCTCCACGCAACTTTGATTTGAAACGCCCCTGGGGCTCTCGTTTTATTTGATCCCAATATTGGGCGTAGTAACCATTCTCTATCTCATCCAGCCCTTTGCCCATAAAGGCCTCGACAGGATGGTAAAGGAAATTTCCTTCTTCATTCAAAAGCCACACATATCCCGTATCATAAATTTTTTCTTCCCGTAGCTTGTCAGGAATAAATTGCGCGTCAAAATCCATCCCCACTACGGCAAAGACTTTGCCATCTTTCAATACTGGCATAGAAAGAGTCATAACATACATGCCATTTGCCTCTTGTGGGTCTCCCCATACTGGTTTTTTACTATCCAAAGCTCCCCAAAACCACTCTGTCTCAGGGTTATTGCGATTAAGCAAATTTGTAATACTTTCACTATCCTCAATAGATTTAAAAGAAGATTTTGCATCTTTACGAGATAGTGTTAAATCACATATCATTTGCGTCTTTAAAACTTCGGGGTTTAAGGTAATAAAGACTTGTCTCACATGAGGAAAATCCTCTGCTAAAAGTTGAAGAATTAAAGAAATATCCGATGTAAATGCAGACCATTGCGATGGAATTGAAGCCATATCGCTTTTATCGAAGTACGCAGCAACATTATTCTGGATATCTCGAACAGCTTGTGTAAATTCCATAAAAACACCATTGAGATTTTCTGCATTTTCCTTTGCTACTGCTGATTCATAATAAATCGACATGTTCGTTAAACCGCGACTACTGATTCTTACAGAACCAACTGCGATTATCCCCACACTTATTATTAAAAAGCCTACGACAAGAGCAACGATGCGTGTTCCCAACCTGTTGAATCCCACTTCTTTCCCCTCCAAAAATACAATATACATTGTCCACCATAAAGACGAACTTAAAGGCATATTTAATCAAAGAAAGTGTGGGAAAACAATTTTAGTTCTTTTTGTTTTATTTTAGTTCTTTTTGTCATCAATGCAGTAAAGAATATAAACGGAGGGGGCGCCCTTTCGGCGTGTATTGATTGAAACTCATTACTTCACCAATTTGGCATAAATACGATAAATATTTCCAAACAGTTGACCGGGCTAATTTCGTTTTTTTAGCGATATCTGACGCAGATAAGGGAACGTTGGTTTGCCGTAAAACGTCTCGTATACGAGAGAGAGTCTCATTATGAAGTCCTTTGGGTAGACCTTGAGATGTAAAGTGAGATGACATTCGAATTCGTTTTAAAAGATAAATATTTTTTTGATTCCATTTTGGGGAAGTATTGACAAGAAAAGAATGGTAACAACGATATCTGTATAAACTTTCTCGGTACCGTTCATATGTAAAAGGTTTGGCAATATAATCGAAAGCTCCCATACGAAATGCACTAACAATGGAGTCTCCCCCAAGTTCATGGGAAACAACTATAACATCAACCTTAGGCCTGAGATCCTGAAAAAGAACAGCTAACTGCTCAAAGCTCTCTTCAGAACTAAAAGGATCTATAATAGCGAGGTTCACAGAATATCGGTTTAATATCTGCTCAAAACGAGAGATCGTATCCCCATGACCAACTATTTCTATTGTAAGGGGCCATAGTTTGCTTCCTGATAACGTGATAAAGTGAATGGCGGGAATCCCAGTCCGTACGATTGGCTCCCGCCAATTCAAAGATAAATGGGCTCACCCTGTCCAATAGTAGTGGCGGAATGGAAGTTGCGGCTT
>NZ_JAYFQR010000006.1:0-31662 GCF_034926885.1 Aminobacterium sp. | reverse complement strand
ACCTTCGCCTTGTACTTTCCGTAAAGCTCCAATTCCTCTTCGTCGATACCTAACTGAGAAGCTATCTCCACAATAGGCTTCATTTGGGCCTGCTGTGCTATTTCAATATCGCTTAGCATCATTCGTTGCCTTACCTCCTCTACTCATCGTGTACAAGATCATTATCATGCCGTTGAATATTGCCAGAACGGAGAGCATCCTGAATATAATAATGCATTTTTATAGAACTATCCATAATTGTACGCTGAAATATTCTTGCATTTTTTAAAAAGATATAATATATTAACCTTTTATTACAGATATAGGTCGAAGACGAGCCACCTTTAAACTGAGTTGGGCTTTATGTACAACCTCTACAACAGCGGAAATATCCTTATATGCTTCGGGCATTTCCTCCCCTAATGTTCGTGGGCTATCTGCCATTACCGTCACACCTCGCCGAGCCATCTCTTCAAACAAATTCATACCTTTTGTCCGGCGCATCGACTCGCTCCGGCTTAAGACACGACCAGCTCCATGACATGTAGAAGCAAAAGTTTCTTCCTCTGCTTTTTGAGTTCCTACCAAAACATAACTGGCAGTTCCCATGCTCCCGGGAATAAGTACAGGTTGCCCTTCATAGGATCGGGTAGCCCCTTTACGATGGACACATACTTCTACTTTCCGTTTCTCCCATACATGTTTTTCTATATGAGCCATATTATGGCTAACGTCATAGACAGTAAAAAGAGGTCTTCCTGGGAAAAAGTGAGCAAAAACATCTCGCACCGCTGATCCTATAATCTGCCTGTTAGCCAAAGCAAAGTTCGCAGCAGCTCTCATAGCTCCAATATAGCTTTGCCCCTCTTCAGAGAGTATAGGAGCACAGCACAGTTGTCGATCAGGAACATTAATTTTATATTTAGACATAGCTCTACGCATGACTTTCAGGTAATCATCGCAAACTTGATGACCAAGTCCTCGACTTCCACAATGAATCATGACGGTTATACATCCTTCCTCAAGATTCATGCGCGATGCTGCGTTTTTATCGTAGATTTCATCTACAACCTGAATTTCAAGAAAATGGTTACCAGATCCCAGTGTTCCAAGCTGATTTTTACCTCGCTCTTTCGCTCTGGAAGAAACAGCCTCACAAAGAGCGCCTTCAATACAACCATTTTGCTCTGTATGTTCCAAGTCGCTATGTATACCATATCCCTCTTTGACCGCCCAATGAGCCCCCTTACAAAGAACGGCATCTAAATCTCTTGATGATAATTTCACTGTACTTGTTGCTCCAACACCGCTTGGTACTGCTGAAAAAAGGGAAGAAGATACTGAATCTAGAGTAGGTAAAATATCTGATAGTTTAATATAAGAGGAAAGGAGGCGAACTCCACAGGATATGTCATATCCAACTCCTCCAGGTGAGATTATGCCTTTATCTACTTCAAAAGCAGCAACTCCGCCTATAGGAAATCCATATCCCCAATGAATGTCTGGCATAGCGAAACTGTAACCTAAAATCCCAGGCAAACATGCTACATTTGCTACCTGTTGCAATGCACTGTCTTGTTCCAATGTTTTTTCTATATAGTGATCAGCAAAGATCAATCCCGGCACCATCATTCCTGATAATGCTTCTTTCTCTAAAATCAAACGAACACTATCCACTCTCTTTAACATATTTTTCATACTCTCACCTCTCTCTACACATCAAGAAAAATTCTGAGAAAAGGTTTGGGTTCCTCGTAAATAACAAGTCCTCCATATGTTGCAGCTTTGGCTGACATCCGCACTGAATGACTCTTTACAAGAACGCCATCTGCTTCAAGATGCCATGTATTTTTTCTTACTACGAGAGTTAAAGGAATAAAGAGCATTCTATGTTTTTCATAAATATAAATAAGCTCGTTAAGCCATGAAACAACCAGTTCTTCGAGATCTATTCCATCAAGTAAAATTGTGTAACGGCTTCCATCATGAATATTTTCATCAGATAAAGTATTCCCGTAACAAACACCATAGAGAGCAAAAGCTGCTTCCTTGAATAATTCATCAAGAGAAAGAGCGTCTACCTCAAACCCTACATCTGCAGTATGTTCTATCTCTTTCCAGACCATCAGAAGCCCTCCGTCAAGGTAATAAAAAAGGCGACTCTGTAGAGTCGCCTAAGATTTATCGAGAAATAAAGTTCGCTACATCGATCATTCGCCTTGAGTATCCATACTCATTGTCGTACCACACTAATATTTTAGCGACTCTATTCTGAAGAACTCGCGTAGAGGGGCCGTCTACAACCCCCGAGTGCGGATTCCCCAAAATATCGGCAGAAACGATTTCCTCATCATTATACTCAATAATATTCCGAAGTTCCTCTTCTGAAGCCCTTTTAAGAATATTGTTTATTTCCGCAACAGATACATCTGATTCAAAGTGCACAACCATATCGGTGAGGGCACCATCTGGTATGGGAACTCGAACTGCTATGGCATCAAGCTTGCCCTTCAGCTCAGGCAAAACAAGAGCTGTTGCTTTTGCAGCCCCTGTAGATGTGGGAATAAGAGAAAAAGCTCCCGCTCGTCCTCGTCTTCGCTTAGATAAGGGAGAATCAACGAGCGTCTGAGAAGACGTATACGCATGTACAGTCGTCGCCATAACATAGACGATACCCAAAGACTCGTTAAGTACTTTTAAAACAGGAGCCATAGAATTCGTAGTACATGAAGCGTTGGAAATAATCGAATGTTTTAAGGGATCATACTCCTTTTCGTTAACCCCCATGACTATACTTATATCTGCACTTTCAGAAGGAGCACTTATAATAACTTTTGCAGCCCCACCTTCAAGATGTCCTTTGGCTTTCTCCCTCTTAGTAAATCGGCCGGTACACTCCAACACGACCTCTACGTCCCTCTCACTCCAAGGAATTTTCGAAGGGTCTGAAATTGAAGTCACATATATCCGTTTCTCGTCTAAATCAAGGTAATCAGGCCCTGCCTCAATATGGAAAGGGGCCTTGCCGTGAATAGAATCATATTTAAGTAAGTAAGCTAATTCATCTACAGGTATAAGATCGTTAATAGCGACAATATCGATATTCTCAGGAGGATCAATTACATACTGTCGCAACGCCAAACGGCCAATACGCCCGAGGCCATTAATCCCTACTTTTTTCATCTCTCTTCAGCTCCTTTACCTAAAACTATTCACATTGTGACGCTAGCAAAGTTTCACGTCAAGAAATACTTACCCTAAAAGAGCGAGGAGAATTCCTCCAGCTAAAACAGAACCTATTTGTCCCGAGACATTTGCGGCAACTGCCGGCATAAGAATAAAAGCATTTTTATCTTCTTTATATGCCATTTTTTGTACAACCCGCGCTGCCATAGGAAAAGCAGAAATTCCTGCAGCTCCTATCATCGGATTTATTTTTTTAGTTAGGAAACAATTCATGAAACGAGCCGAAAGAACACCAACGGCAGTATCAAGAATAAAGGCAACAAGTCCCATTCCTAAAATGGCAAGGGTTGACGGTTGCAAGAAACGATCTGCGGTAAGAGTAGCTGAGATTCCAAGTCCGAGAAGAATGGTTACAATATTTGCCAGTTCGTTTTGGGCTCCTTTGGCAAGACGGTCTACAACGCCGCTCTCTCGAAGAAGGTTTCCAAACATAAGAAAGCCAATAAGAGAAACAGAGGCCGGAGCTAATATTCCAGCAATCAAAGTAACGCAAATAGGGAAGAGGACCTTTAATCTCTTGGAAACAGGTTTTTCTGCGTAGGTCATTGCAATTTTACGTTCATCCTTCGTTGTCAATAATCGTATTACAGGTGGCTGAATAAGAGGAACGAGTGCCATATATGAGTAAGCAGCTACAGAAATAGGCCCCAAGAGATGAGGTGCAAAACGAGAAGAAACATATATGGAGGTAGGCCCATCTGCCGCTCCGATAATGCCTATGGAAGCCGCTTCATTAATATCAAACCCCAGCAAGAGCGCCAGCCCCATTGTCAGGAAGATGCCAGCTTGAGCTGTAAAACCAAAAAGAGCTGTCATTGGAGACTGAAAAAGAGGTGTAAAATCAATCATAGCTCCAACAGCTATAAAAATAAGAAGAGGAAAAAGTTCTGTAGAAATACCTATATCAAAGAGCAATGAAAGAGCTCCAGGATGAGAGGTCCCCGCTACAATTTGAGTTAAAGCCGATGTCAACGGAATGTTGACTAATATGGCACCGAACCCCATGGGAAGAAGTAATGCTGGCTCATACTCTTTAACAATAGCTAAATAAATAAGAAGTAAACCCACACCTATCATAATGCCTTGCTGTATTGTTATGGAAGCAATGCCTTCAAAGATAGTTTCCAACTATGTTCACACTCCTGTCTTCATACATTAAGATAGAATTTTATTCATAAAAAAAGACCCTTAGCATGACTTTCGCCACACTAAAGGTCTCGCTTATTGGCAATTACCAACGACAGAGCCAGACCTAAAGGTCATGATGTTGACCCTGCCTTTTCAAGCTACTCCCCTTCAGGAGGTTGTTAACTTATAGAAGTTATTCTAACTTAGCCTTATACTTTGTCAATGGATAATTGTTCAAAGGGGGATAAAAATGATTTCTATGATGCTCATGAAACAAGAAAGCTACGAAAAGAATTCCCTGAAACAAAAAATAAATCGTATATTTAATCACTTTATAGATGAAAGGCAAATTATTTTAGAGAACGCCACTGTTTTATTGAAACCCAATCTGCTCTCGGCATCTCTTCCGGAAAAAAGAATAACAACTGACCCAGCAGTCGTGGAAAGTATCGCCGAAGCAGTGCTAGATAGAGGTGGTCATCCAATAATAGCTGATAGTCCAGGTCTAGATCGCTTCTCTTCTGTTGCTGAAAAGACCGGGATGAACACTATAGCCCAAAAGCTTCATATTCCGGTTGTTGAATTGACAAACCCTACACCTATTCCTGTCTCTCGCCAGGCTCGTTTCCATCGTATTGAATTGTCACAAACAGCTCTTGATGCAGATTTTATTATTAATATCCCCAAGCTTAAGACTCATGCACAAATGCTTTTTACTCTTGGGGTTAAAAATCTCTTTGGAACTGTTGTTGGTCAGCAAAAGGCTTCCTGGCATTACAATGTTGGTTTGAATCGTGATATTTTTGCTGAGCTTCACCTCGATATATATGAAGCGCTTTCTCCCACATTAACAATTATTGATGGCATTTGGGGTATGGACGGTCATGGCCCTGGAAATGGGAATCCACACTTTTTTGGTTTACTGGCTGCTTCAGATGATGCTATAAATCTTGACATTACAATTTGCCGCATGCTTCATGTAAAGCTTAAGGATTTTCCTCTATATCGAGCCGCACAAAAAAGAGACTTGATTCTAGATGAATCCTGCATCTTTTTTAATTGTGAAGAACCAGACTCCTTCGATTTTCAACATGTTAATATGCCCAACCTTGACTCACTACATCTTCTTCCTCCTTTTTTGGATGTTATTTCGAAACGATACCTCGTTTCACGTCCCGTGCATAAACCAGAAAAATGCATTCGATGCAGAAAATGCGAAGAAATATGTGCAGCCCAAGCTGTAACTTTGGACTCATACGGGAAACTTAATTTCGATTACAATAAATGTATTCGGTGCTTCTGTTGCCAAGAAGTATGTCCTAATAATGCTATTGAATTTCGAAAAGGTTTGGTGCTCAAACTACTCGATCTTATAAAGAGCAGGTGTTGACACGGTGAGTTTTCCCTTCGCACGTTGGAAAGATAATCCAGAAATTACACAGCAATATAAGGCTTTCGAAACACTTTTAAATGCATATAAGAAATATAGCATTTCTGACGATGTCCAGGAAAAGATCGAATCGCGAAAAATCTGGCAAAAGCTGGGAGAATGCTATTGGCAATGCGTATGGCTTTTACTTGAAGCTCAAATAACACAGAATCCCGATCAGCTTTTTTTCGACGAAAAAGAAGATCTCTTTATTAATTACGGTCTTGTACCTACTGAAGAATATTGTGACACCTTTGAAATAGATACCTCAGCAGCTTTACCTGCCGGATTATTTCAATATGTTACTTTAACTGACTATTTTAATGAATTATATTGTTTCGTCTTCCAACATCCTTATGAAAAACCTCTTAAGGGGCTATCTTTGTCTGAACGGAAAAATCAACTAAAGCGACGTCTTGAATCGAATAAAAAAAGGCTTCATCTCCTTTTGCAAGTCATTATGGGAAAAGAAAACACTTCTATCGAAGATAATAATCTCACAATGATTTCCAATCTTGAAAAAAATCTTCCGAATTTCACAGAAGTAGAATTCAGAACTCGCAAGTATCGGGAAAGCAATGAAGAGACTCACCAATCCATGGCTTCTTCACACTACACGTACAAAGAAGCTGAACGAGCAATGATGACACTTCTTAAAGAAAGGTGCTCTTTAGAAGAAGGGGGCATTACGGAAGAAGAATACAAACGTATTCTGGCGATGCATTATCAAGCTCAATACTGTTCCATGGCTCTTTCCTTTCTTGAAATAGAGGAAGAAAAATGGCGCCAGAAACAAGAGCGTTTTGGAGAGAAGTATAAAGAAGAAAGTGTTGCTTTTCAGAAACGTGAATTTCGATCAATGTTTGACGCTAAAAGAGAATATATTTCTTTGACAGCTAAAAGTGCCAGAACAGACCTTTCTCCCCTTTATATTCCAGGCAAGAATGCAAAGGTACTTCCCTTAGAGCAAGGAGCTTCTCTAATGGAAGAAATGATCAGTCGCGATACAGACATGCTACGTGTAGCCCGCGTTCGAATGTACGGTTTACCTACAGTTATTTTAGTTCCCGGGCATGGCTATGGAACATACGATTGGAGCGATAATACTCTGCTAATCCCCTTTGTTTCTGCTCATAGCCACGAAAAAAGCGTAGCTTACGCTCTCGCCACATTTCGTTGGGATAGTGACGAAGATAGGGCTATTAAAAATAGTTATGAGCTTATTAAAGAAAACCGTAAAAAATCTATAATCACCCTTGCACAATCATTTTACAAAGACTACTTTCTCTGGCTCACCAAAGAATGTAAAGGATATCGTATTTTACCCAGAGAAACACATAAAGTCTTTAAACAACTTTTTCCCATATTAGATCTGTAAATAAAATAAGAAGGAAAGGAAACTCCGAGAAAAATCTCAAAGTTTTCTTCCCTTCTTATTTTTCTAATTTATGCTTTTCCTATCTGCAACTCTTAATGATGGTGATGATGGGAATGCTCATGCTCAGCCTCTGAAAATAAGCTTTCTTCTAGTTTTTCCAGTGCTTCCCATAAATTTTTCAAGTTTGCTTTTTTAGATTCGATGGCGTGAAGAAAGGCATGTTTAGCCTCATGACCTTCCACAGCATGCCATCTGGCAACAAGACTTGTCATTCCTTCCAATTCTTCAGCAATTGTTTCACGAAGCAATTCAGCTTCTTCTAACGGACCATGAACATGAAGATGTCCTTCTGTTGATTCTGGAGTTATAACCTTACACATAATTAAAATTAAACCTCCTCTCGTTTTTTCCACCACTTATGAAAAGCTTCTTCTGCTTTATGAGCATCTGATAGGCACTGTTCAGTAAGTGTCTCTGCAAAATTAAAGGAATATCCTGAAACAGAAAGCAACCAAGTTTCTGGCTGCTTCATGTCAAGACGATCCATTAAAGAAAGCAACCATGCAGGCCCCATTGAATGTATGTTCAATCCTTCAAGAGATGAATCTGACATAACCTGCTCAAGTATACACCCTTCAGGTAACGGTCTTACATCAGCATCTATAAATAAAACCAAATCAACATTTTCAAGATCATATGCCAATTCTGGCAAAAGTTGTTGCCCAGTCCACAACTCAACGTCAACTCCGCAACCTTCAAGCCAACTGGCAATTCGAGGGGCAAGAAATAAGCCAACACTATCATCTTCGCGAAAAGGATTTCCAAATCCTGCAACGAATACTCTCATGTATAACTCCTTTAATAAAAGGCAGGGCCAGGGAGCTCCCCCCTAACCCTGCCGTGATCCGTTATGGATTACGAGAAAGAACGATTTCCTCTAATGTTTCTCAATTGTGCGAATTTCTTTCCCCATCGCATCAAGTATGGAAAGTTTCAAAGGCATTCTACCCACAGCATGCGTAGAGCAGGAAAGACACGGATCATAACAGCGAATAACGTGTTCCATTCTGTTAAGAACACCCTCTTCTACTGTTTCTCCATGTATATACTTTTTAGCGACAAGTTCTACGCCCTTATTCATAGCATAGTTATTATGTCCGGTAGCAACTATAAGGTTTACTTTAGTAATGGCACCTTTTTCATTCACTTGATAGTGATGAATCAGCGTCCCACGAGGAGCTTCGATAACACCAATACCCTCTGGCTGAAGGTCATTTGACGTAATCCTTAGTTCCCTGCCGGTAATATCCTCATCGTGCAGTAGTTCTTCCATACGTTCCACTGCATACATAATTTCGATCAACCGAGCATAGTGATAATACATTGTGTAGTGAACAATGCCATCTTCTGTCAACTTTCTGAAAGCAGCCAATTCTGACGCAGCTTCAGGAGTTGAAATAGTATCGCAAGCATTAACACGTCCCAAAGGTCCAACTCTATAGCTACCATGAGGGAATCCCAATGGCTTATAGAAGGGGAACTTCAGATAGCTCCATGGCTCTACGTGTTCACCTATGAAAGTCGCATATTCAGTTGAATCAAACTCGTCTGTTATACGACCTCTCGGGCTACGTAAACGAATCCGTCCATCATAAAGTTCAAGATTTCCTTCTCGTACAAGCCCAAGATAAGAAGTCTCTAAAGTTGCAAATTCTTTAGCTTCGTTACCATGCTCAGCCAAATAATTTTTGATTAGATCTAAAGCCTTGCGAAGGTCTTCTTTTACCTTTGGAATGCCAGCCAGAATCTCATCTCGCTCGTCTTCCCTCAAACTTCTGTTTACTCCACCAGGAATGCTGTGCCATGGGTGTACTTTCTTACCACCAAGAGTCTTAATAACTTCCTGACCAAATTTTCTCATTGTTACACCCATAACAGCCAAATCTGGGAACTTATTGACCAGACCAGCTACATTACGAACAGCAGGATCAGCATCAAATCCAAACAAAAGATCAGGACTTGAAAGGTGGAAGAAAGAAAGAGCATGAGACTGAATAAACTGCCCCATATGCATAAGCTCACGAAGTTTATGCGCCGTGGGAGTCAACGTTACACCAAGAATAGCATCGCATGCTTTCGCAGATGCCAAATGGTGACTGACAGGGCAAATTCCACAAATTCGAGGTGTAATTACGGGCATTTCACGGAAATCACGTCCCTGTGTAAACGCCTCAAATCCTCTAAACTGCGTGACATGAAAACGGGCCCCGGTAACTTCTCCCTTTTGATCGAGCATTACTGTAATTTTTCCATGTCCCTCAATACGGGAGACAGGATTAACAACAATGGTCTTTGCTTTTTCTGCACACATTTTCGATCTCCTCCCTGCTCCCTAATCGTATCTCATCATATCTACAGGCACTTTAGGAATACGTCCCTGCAAAATTTCTTGGAAAACATAGTAAATAGTGTCTGCATCCGGAGGACATCCGGGAACATACACGTCAACTTTTACTTCATAATCTACAGGCACGGCATGGGGTAGCAATTTAGGAATATCTTCTCCAGGGATAATGCCCTGAGGATTTACTGTAGAGACAGTATTGATATATCCTTCTTTCAGTACGTCTTCTGCTTTCATGAAGTTTCTCATACAGTTAATTCCGCCAAAAACAGCGCAATCTCCCCATGCAATAAGGATCTTGCATTTCTTCCGCATTTCCTTGGCGAGATGTACTTCCTCTTCATTTCCCAAGGCTCCAGAGATAACGCCAACTTCGACTTCTGGAAATTCTTTTATGTCTGTCACAGGCGTAGCCGTCAGATCTACCTTCTCAAGGAGGTCTATAATCCGTTCATCAATATCAAGAAATGACATATGACATCCGGCGCATGCCTCAAGCCAGACAGTAGCTACTTTTGGTTTAGACATATTCTACACCTCCTCAGAGGAGACCACTTGGGCCTTATCTGGAGAAATTTTCGATTTAAACGCATTTTCACAAGGTGACGCCGAAGATGTAGAGAGAGAAACACCCATTTTAGACGCCAAATCCTGGAAAACCTTTGACAAACCACGAAGCCCCTCTTTAGGAGGAACAACCATATTCATGCGGCGACGCTCCCCTTCCAGAGTGCAGAAGTGGCCGCTTCGCTCATACCATGCAGGCATCGGAAGTAAAACATCTGCCATGTTAACCAAGGGACTGACCATATATGGAGTGTGGACAACAACAAATCTTGCTTTGTTCATAGCTTCTAAAGACTTGGGATCTTCGGCAACCATACCTGTCGAGTTAACATACAGGAAGTCAAGATCTGCTGTTTCAAGCCAAGGAGTCTTGCCTAAAACAGTATTCCAGGCACCAAGACTATTCCCGCTAAGAATCATAGGAACAAGTCCAAGCCCATCATCAAAAACGCCTTTGGCTGTAATAGCCATATTTACAGCTTCCATAACAATCTGCGGATGTTTGGCCAATCTTGACCCCAATACAACAATTGGTTTTTTTGCATCGGCCAAATATTTCGCCGCTATTGCTATTTCTTCTGGCTCCATATTCGCAAGATCAGCTACTGAAGAAATACGGTTCTCGGCATCTTCTCTTCCTGCAACAGCTTCGGTAAAGGAAACGAGAGCACCGTGAAGAACTTCTGCCGATATACGGATATCAGCATCTGTAATATCCTCGAAAGGATTATCCTTGGCCGAGAAGTTAATAAGTTTTGCACCATTCTTCACTGTAGCTACTCTGATATAGCTGGCAACTACAGGAGCTTCATTCTGAGGATCTCCGCCAATAACAATAATGGCATCACTGTCAAGTATGTTATGAGCTGCTGTAAAGGGGCGCACTCCCTGACTTAAGAACGGCTTGAAACCTTCTTCAAAACCACGAAGGGTATCCCCATTAAAGCAATCGATTTTGTCTATTTTCAGAGAATCACGGAAAAAGTCTGAAATAACAGAGAGTTCTTCGTCTGTAGAAAGCCCTGATACAAGGGCGCCAGCCTTCTTTTCAATCTTGGCCGTTCTCAGTTTATCAGCAACGAGTCCGAGAGCTTCATCCCAAGATGCTTCCCGGAATGTTGAGCCAGTACGGATCATAGGAACAGAAAGACGTTCTCTTTCTGTGGATTCAGGCAGCCACCAACGGCCTTTATGACAAAGCTGCCCTCCATCGGGACTTGTTACTGAAGCACCTTCAACTCTTGTTATGCTGCCCGTTCTGACATATGCCTTTATTTTGCATCCTACTGGGCAAAGAGGGCAAATACTCTCAACGACCTCGTCACAATCGTTACGACGCCCACGATAGACAAAATCGCGGATGGTAATAGTTCCAGTGGGGCAAACCTGAGCACAAGCTCCGCAAGAAACGCATGTGTCACTTTCACCAAGAACTTTACCAAGATCGGAGACTACGCTGGCGTTCCAACCCCGTTTTTCAAGATCTAAAGTATGTGCTCCAACTTTCTCATCACAAATCCTGATGCAGCGCAAACAAAGTATGCATCTGTTATGGTCTACCTGCAAATCTTCATCTGACGCATCATTATGAAAATCCGCATAGAGATAAGGATAGCGAACCTTATCCATTCCATGTTCAATAGCAAGACGTTGCAGTTCGCAATCTCCACTCTGTGAACAGAACATACAGAAGTGGTTTCTTCCAGCAAAAAGAAGTTCAAGAATCTGACGTCTATATTCTTTTAACTTTTCTGTTTGTGTGTGAACAACCATGCCATCTGTAGCTGGTGTTGTGCATGAAGTCAGAAGTTTATTGCTTCCTTCCACTTCCACGACACACATACGACATGAACCTATAGCAGAAATACCCTCAAGGTAGCAAAGGGTCGGAATGTAGACATCGTTTTTACGGGCTACTCCAAGGATAGTATCCCCTGCAGTTCCCTTACAAACTTTTCCATCAATGTTCAGAGTAATTTCGCTCATATTCGCATCCTCCCTGCCACACTAACCTTTGATAATGGCTCCGAAGGGGCACTTATCATAGCAGGTGCCGCAACGGATACATCTCTCTGTGTCGATGGTGTACCCCGACGCTCTATCCCCAGGGATACATTGTACCGGGCAGTTTCGAGCACAAAGGCCACAACGCTTACAAAGGTCCTGGTCGATGGAGAATTCAATAAGTGCAGGGCAGACACCTGCCGGACATTTTTTGTCTCGTACGTGAGCAATATACTCATCTTTAAAGTAACGAAGAGTCGTAAGTATGGGGTTAGGAGCAGTCTGTCCCAATCCACACAGAGACATTTCCTTGACCATAAGGGCAAGGTTTTTCAGGTTTTCGAGATCTTCCATCGTGCCCTTACCTTCAGTAATTTTGTTAAGAAGCAACAACATTTGCTTTGTTCCCTCTCGGCAAGGAGTACACTTTCCGCATGATTCCCGCTGTGTAAACTCAAGGAAGAATTTAGCAACGTCGACCATACAGTTATCTTCGTCCATAACGACCATTCCGCCGGATCCCATAATGGCTCCAACTTCTGCAAGAGACTCGTAGCTTACGGGAATATCAAGATGTTCTTCCGTAAGGCATCCTCCACTGGGGCCTCCAATCTGAACAGCCTTAAATTTCTTATCGTTAAGGATGCCGCCACCTATATCGAAAATAATTTCTCTCAAGGTGATACCCATGGGAACTTCTACAAGACCAGTATGTTTAACTTTTCCTGTAAGGGCAAAAACTTTCGTTCCCTTAGATTTTTCTGTTCCCATCGAAGCGTAATGAGCACCACCATGACGAATGATATAAGCGACATTTGCCCATGTCTCAACGTTGTTAATATTCGAAGGCTTTCCCCACAACCCCTTATTGGCAGGGAATGGAGGACGTGGACGGGGCATACCCCGCTGTCCCTCAATAGAAGCCATTAGAGCTGTTTCTTCACCACAAACAAAGGCTCCTGCTCCCTCTTTGATATGCAAATTAAAGGAGAAATCAGTACCCATAATATGTTCTCCAAGGAGGCCATATTCTTCAGCCTTTGCTATAGCTGTCTTTAAACGCAGAATTGCCAAGGGATACTCGGCACGACAATAAATATATCCTTCATTGGCCCCTATAGCATACGCTCCAATCATCATTCCTTCGATTATGGCGTGGGGATCTCCTTCAAGAATTGACCTGTCCATAAATGCGCCTGGGTCCCCTTCGTCAGCGTTACAAATAACATATTTTTTGTCTCCTTGAGCCCTAGCACAAAAAGTCCACTTTAAGCCTGTAGGGAATCCGCCGCCCCCACGGCCACGCAAGCCAGAAGTTTTTATTTCTTCAATAACCTGCTCGCGAGTCATTTCCGTCAAAGCTTTACCTAAAGCTTCATAGCCATGCCGAACAATATATTCCTCTATATTATCCGGGTTGATATAGCCGCAGTTTTCGAGAGCTATACGATGCTGTTTTCCATAGAAAGGAATTTCTTTATAGTGAGGAACTTTAGGAGCTTCTTCTGAAACAGTATAAAGAAGCCGGGGAACAATTCGTCCTTTTAAAAGATGTTCGGAGACTATTTCCTTAACATCATCTGCAGCAACCCTGCAATAGAAAGTTCCCTCTGGATAAACAACAACGATAGGCCCCATTTCACACATACCGTGACAACCTGTAGGAACGACGAGGACTTCCCTGTCAAGTTTTTGTTTACGAAGTTCTTCTCGGAATGCGTCCATCACATCATGGGATCCACTAGAGGTACATCCAGTTCCTCCGCAGATAAGAACGTGAGAACGATAGATCGGCATTCTGACTCCCCCCCTTAGTCGGCTCTGCCAATGGCCAGTTTTTCAACGACATGACCATTAACAACGTGTTCAGTAATAATGACGGGGATATCAGAAGGTTTCACATTACCATATGTAATACGCATCCCGTCACGAATAACATCTACTAAAGGCTCATTCTGGCACATACCGATACAACCGGTTGTCTGCACATTGACATCAGTCAACTTTCTCTTCTCAACTTCATCCATAATAGCAGTCATTACTTCGCGGGCTCCTGCAGCAATTCCACAAGTTCCCATACCAACAATAATAACGACTTTTCCTTCGGAACGGGCTGAAGTTAAATCTTTAGATTTCTCGCGAATTTTTTTAAGCTCTTCCAAATTATTAATTTTAGCCATTGCCGTCCTCCTCGTTATTCGAACTTAGCAAGTATTCCGGCCACCATGTCAGGGGCAAGACGTCCAAAAGTCTGGTTATCTACCATCATGACAGGGGCTAGTCCACATGCACCAAGGCAGGCGACCGGCTCTATCGTATATCGTAAATCATCAGTTGTTTCGTTTTCGCTAACGCCTGTAAGCTCTTTGACCTTGTCAAGGATTTTCAAACTGCCACGAACGTGGCAAGCCGTTCCTCGACAAACTCGAACAACATGTCTGCCCCGTGGTTTCAAATGAAACTGTGCATAAAATGTCGCTACTCCATAAATTTCAGCTTTTGCAATCTTAAGCTCTTTGGAGATTGTTTCCATGACTTCGGGGGGCAGGTACCCGAATTCGTGCTGAGCTTCCTGGAGAATAGGAATGAGACCACCTTTCTTTCCCTTCCAAGGAGCCACAATTTCCCGCGTTTTCTGGATTCGTTCCAACTCCACCTGTGACATGATTCCCCTCCTTGTTGTGAACTCCCGAAATGACTTCGGGAACTTTTTCTCAAAGCAAATGCTCTTTATGAAGAACAAGAGATAGCAACATTAATTGCTATCTCTTTCACAATCTTAGAAAAAAACCATATTACGTATTTTCCATACAAAAGACACAGAAAAATCATCAATATAGATAAAAGCCGCTCCCCCTCGGAAAGCGGCCGGCAGTTTTCTTTTCGAGAGGGGTTCCATTATTGTCATCTCTTGGCCCCTCAAACTTTTCCATAGAGGTGATGAACTGAAGAAAAGGAATTTTCAAATTCCACGTTCATGCTATCACATGAATAAAAACTGTACAACCCAACTGAAAAGTGTATATTGCGTCCATTATTCAAAAAAACTAATATTGGGAAGTATGAAATGATGTCGCTTTAAAAAAAGCCCAAACATACATTCCAGGAACAATATTGAGTTCCTGGGCCGCTTCAGGAGTTATTCGAACAACCAGGGTGAGGCCCCTCACAGAAAGTGTAACAAGAACACAATTGTTGCCATTTTCATATGTAAGACTGTCAACAAGCATATACAGAGAATTCCGAGCCGAAATTCCGTCTACCTTTTTTACCGAGAGAACAATAGCGGAAGGATTAATATAAAGATTTTCTCCCTTTTCAGGAAAAACAGAAGAGGTGATCACCTGTCCATCTTGCAAGTAAAGTTTTGCCATGTCTCCCTTTTTTTCCCAAATCCCTTTTATGAGATTATCACGTGCGGAAAAAGAGAGTTTCCCTTCCGATAAGCTCATAATTTGGTCCGCGAGACTTTTAATCCAAATATCGTCATGGCTAACAAGAAAGATAGTTGTCCCCCATTTCTCTCGCCAAACTTTGATAGATTGCTTCATTAAATCGACACTATTTTGGTCGACACTAGCTGTGGGTTCATCTAAAAGTAAAACCTGAGGTCTTAATATAAGGCGACTTGCAAGAGCAACACGTTGAGCTTCTCCTCCAGAGAGTTCAAACCACTTTCTTTTCGCAAAATTTTCAGGTTCAAGACCAACAAAAAGAAGAGCCTGCTCCACCCTTTTAAACAATTCCTTACCACTGATTCCACGTATTTTTAAACCAAAAGCAACGTTTTCCCATACCGTTCTTTTCAAAAGATATGACTCTTGCAACAAGAGCGTTACTGATCTTCGATCTTCCACCGAGAAAGTTTCTATTTTTCTGTTTTTAAAATAGAGTTCACCTTCTGTCGGCCTTTCAAGAAAAGCAAGAATGCGAAGAAGGGTACTTTTTCCGCTACCATTAGCACCGAGAAGTCCTATTATTTCACCTTGCTCTATATCTAAATCTGGGATGTCGAGCACACAACGTCCGCTATAAAAATGTCTGACTTTTTTAAGAGAATATATAGAGCTCATGCCGCACTCCTCCGCTTAAACTCAGCAAGCATCAAATTGACCACTAAAACAAGTGATAAGAGAACCAAACCCAAAGCGATGCCCATAGCAAACTCGCCCTTGCCTGTTTCAAGCGCAATAGCTGTTGTTATAGTACGAGTATGCCATTTTATATTGCCACCAAGCATCATTGACACTCCCACCTCTGAAATAATACGACTGTATGCTGTTATTGCGGCAACTATAACAGCATAACGAGCTTCCCATAGAGTACTTAATGTAAGCTGTCTCTTTGTTGTTCCAAGAGTCAGAAGTGTCTGGCGGAGTTGCACTTCAAGTCCTTCGATAGCAGAAGCGGTAAGAGCTACGACTATAGGTAATCCCAATACAATTTGTCCCAGAGCAATGCCTTCAGTTGTAAAAAGCAATCCCCATGATCCCAATGGACCCCGTCTGGAGATAAAAGAATAAACAAGCAATCCTACAACCACTGTGGGAAGAGCCAAGAGCGTGTCAACACAGGTTCGAATAATATTCCTCCCCGGAAAAGGAACGCTCCCGAGAAAAAAACCTGCCGGAATACCAATAAGAAGAGTGAGGAAAATAGAAAGAGATGACACCTTTAATGTAGTTACAATAGCAGACCATGTCTGTGCATCACCAGATAAAAGAAGACTGAAGGCTTTTAAAATTCCTTGAGAAATATAATCCATAAAGATATTCCTCCAGTTAAAGAAAGCGCCACCCTGTTAAGGCAGCGCTTTCTCTATAAAATATGCTTTTTACTGCGCATCAGCATTCGGGAAAAAGAGAGTCTTTCCAAGCAATTCAAACTTTCCTATTTTTTCCTGAACTTGAGGAGAGACGATCCAATCTATAAATTTAAGAGCCAGATCATACTTGACATTGTCACAGCGGGCAGGGTTAACAGCAATGACACTATATTGGTTTCTTAGAACGGGATCTCCCTCTACTACTATTGCAAAAGGTGAATTCCCTTTGCTTACATCCTCATATTTGATAAAAGTTCCACGATCAGTCATTGTATATGCAGAGCGCTCTGCCGCTATATTGATCGTATTAATCATTCCTTGACCAGTCTGTATATACCATGCCTCTTTATCAGGCGCTAAACCAGCTTCTTTCCAAAGGTTCATTTCCATAATGTGTGTACCTGATTTATCTCCTCGACTTGCAAAAGAAGCATTGGAAGACGCTATTTTACTCAAAGCTTCAACAACAGTCAGCTCTTTAATTCTCGCGGGATCATCTTTAGGACCGATGATAATAAAATCATTGTACATTGTTTGTCGTCTATTTACCCCATATCCATCTTCCACATACTTCTTTTCTGTATCAGGAGCGTGAACAAGCAATATATCTACATCACAATTTTTACCTAATTCCAGGGCCTTTCCAGTTCCAACGGCAACCCACTGTAATTCAATACCTGTATCGGCTTTGAAAAGAGGAGCAAGGTAGTCAAGCAATCCGGTATTGTCTGTACTCGTTGTAGTCGCCATACGTAATACTGGTGTTTCAGCCCAGGCACAAGAAGCAAAAACAAAGAGCGCTACGAAAAGAAAAGCTACAATCTTTTTTTGCATTTTACACATTCTGACTATTCCTCCTTTACATAAAATAAAACCCTCACAAGCTTTAAGCCTATGAGGGCAACATATCATAACGAATATTTAAATTCAATATTAAATACTTATACTATAACGTAATAAGAAAATATTTACGAGGCTCTTCCTAACGACAAAGACATTTTAGACGTTGCACGAATGAGGGAGAAATCCGCTTTTGCACAATACCAATTGCCATAAGAATCCTTCTGCCAATATCCCTGGCACTCGTTCATCTTTTTGCTCGAAACTGCATGCTCACTATTATACCAATTTCCGTTCATGTCTTTCATCCACATAGACATCGCCTCCCTCATAGGAAGCATTATACGTCAACACTCAATATAATGCAACCGGTTGCATTATATTTTTTCGTTATCCTTTTCTTCGACTCTAAAGCGCTCAAAATCCCGAAATTGGCGCCGTAGTAAAAAGGCACCGAATAAGCCTCCTCCCACATCAGAGAATGGAAATGCCAACCAAACTCCATCAGTTCCAAGAAGAGGAGGGAGGATTAAAAGCGGCGGAATGAAAAAAATAACCTGCCTCATAATATTGAGTATTAAGCTCTGACGGCCCAAACCTAAAGCCTGAAACGTATATGATGCAATGATTGTAATCCCAGCAAAAACTACGCAGCTGTAAGAAATAACAAGCCCTCTTGCTGCTAGATTAATAAGTTCTGGGCTCGTCGTATTAAAAATCATAACGAGAGGTCGGGCCAAAAAGAAAACGATAATAAAGCTCAAACCGAAAAACGATAAGGCTCCGGCAAGTGCCCACTTCACCGTCGATTTAACCCTGTCGATATGTTTAGCACCGAAGTTATACCCTATGATAGGTTGAGCTCCTTCACCGATCCCCAAAACAGGAAGGAAAAGCATAGAATCAAGACTAAAAAATATTCCCAGAGCTGATATAGCTATTTCTCCACCATAAACCTTCAAAACTTGATTCAGTAGCCCTAAAATAAAAGTAAAGGTCGCCTCAAGTAAAAAAGGAGCCATTCCTATGGAAACAATCCTTTTAACTATTCTTTTGCGCAATCGTAAATTTATCAATCGAATACGTAAACGTCCTTTATTCCTCGCGTAAAAGGATGTTGCCCATAAAGCAGCTATAAGCTGGGCAGTAATGGTAGCAAAAGCAGCTCCTTCAAGCCCCATATTAAGCCCCATTATCATAACTGCATCAAGAACGATGTTTGCCCCGGCCCCTAGAAGGAGGGTCATCATTGCAAAACGGGGAGATCCTTCAGCTCGAATAAAGTAGTTAAAACCAAAACTAAAAAGAGAAAAGGGAACCCCCATAAGAATAATTCGCAAATATTTCCTGGCTTCTGGCAATAATAAATCAGTTGCTCCCCCCAAACGCAAAATATCGTCTAGGAAAAGCCACCCCAAAATCACGCCTAAAACACTTGCTATGGCAAGAAGAGCAACTGCATTCCCCATAATAACTTCTGCTTGTCGTCTCTTTTTCTCTCCAAGAGAAATTGAAATAAGAGCAGAAGAGCCGACTCCCACAAGCAGGCCCACTGCAATACCTGCAATCATAAAGGGAAAAGCAACAGCAATAGAAGCTATTCCCATAGGTCCAACTGCATGACCTACGAAAATTCTATCAACAATATTGTATAAAGCATTAGCAAGCAGTCCCACTATAGCAGGAGCTGAAAAATGAAAAAGAAGACGGGGGATTGACTCTTCCCCCATCCTTCTTGTAGTCTCCACATCTATTCACCTACCAAATAAAATTCTTTCGATACTATTGTTAATTTTCTCCGGGATATCCTAACTCCCTTGTTAAACTTTGAAGAGTTTCAAGAGCTTCTCTGGGAAGCTTATCTACTCCTCCCCGTTCCGATTCTCTTGATTTAACAAAAGCAATTCGATCTTTAATGCGAGCAAAAATTTCTTTTTTATAGTTCACATCGTTGAGTGAAACAGAGAAATCATCGATATGCATTATTTCAATTGTACGCAGCGGGCCAAAAGGTTTAAAGGAGGCATGCCCTTCAATGATTGATTCGAGTATTGAAAGAGTATGGCAAGGCTGCACTTTTTTGCCCATAAAATCTCCCGTATTTAGAATATAACAGTTTACACCACTATCAAAAAGGGCTTTAAAGCGATTGTAATCTATGCTTAACGGATACGTTCTGAAGGGGTTAGCATAGGGTTCAAAAACAAGAGCATTCGGGTCAACTCCAGGAGCAAGACGTTCTGCCGTCGTTCTTCGCGTAGCTAATGTTGCCCCCATAGTTGCTCCCAAAACCGGATCTGTAAGTTTGAGAACTGGAGGAATAGTTGGATCTTTCATTAGCCAGAAGATAGCATTTATAGGTTCATCTATTCGATCGACACGAGTTGGAGACCAAAGTTTAGACTTTATAGCTCTTCCATTTCCATTACGGAGATCCTCTGTAACGGCACAAACAAGGCCATTCTCATTACGCACCGCTCCGCAATTCTGAAGCGTAACAATAAATTTATTATCATCACACCCCATAGGATAATCCTGAACTTTATCAAAATACGAAGGTTCCAAAGCTATGGAATACCTATCTTTAAGATTAATAACGAAAGCATCGTCATGAAGTACGGTAATATCATATCTATTTTGGTGCCGAGCATGAGTGATAGTAGATTTTCCCGACCCGGAAAGGCCGAAAACAGCGGCAACAAAGGAACGCCCTCCAGAAAGATTATATCTTTTTAATCCTCCATGACACGAAGCAAAACCATTGCGTACGGCAGTTCCCCACGCCAATGTCAGTGTTCCCTTCTTTAGCTCACCGAAATAACGCATTCCTAAAACAGCAGCACAATTATGCTCTGGATCAAAAAGTGACAAGCCTAAAGGATGATCTGGATGTTTCCAGTCTGGATCTGCCAATATATAGATATCACCCTCAACATATTTTTTAGACTCTTTGTACATTTCATTGTAAATTTTATTTATATACTGGAAATTTAGAACCCAATTATAGAGCATATTTTCATGCCCTTTAGGAATGAGAAGGTGGGCTCTAACCATGAAGTCTTTCTCAAGACCAATAACAGCTTCCGTAGCATATAAATCTTTATAGCGCATATTGTAGACTGCTTCCCGCAACTTTGTCGCGTACTCATCAAGAGACACGTTAGGCTCACCAATAATACGTCTCGCTGCTGCGCACCGTCCTACGACAGCTCCATCATTAAAAAGAAGGACATTGCATCCCGTTGGAAGTCCCTGCCATTCCGGTTCATATACTGGCATTCCCGTCAGTTCCACTGTTCCAGGGCTTCTTTTTGCGAGTTCATATGCTTCACGCGGTGTTGTTATATGGAAAACGTTATTACCCCAAAAAGCAGTTTCGATGGTGGTTCTGATTCGTGAGGTAATTTTTTTGAAAGATTCGTCATCTTTGTAATTTCCGAAAGTCGCCATGTGAACACTCCTTTTCTCCACTGGCTCATAAAATGTTAAAAATATCAGAAGACAAGATGTCATTCATCTTACAATATGCACACGATTCCGACTAGAAGCAAAAAGAGAAAAAAAGAGAAGTACGAAGAAAATCCATACATATAGCGTTATAATATTATAAATGACGCTATATAGACTCATATAAACATTTGGTCTTTTCTATAAAGCACTGTATAATCGGACCTCGTGCATTTGAAATTACTCCCATAATTAAGGAGGCCTCTACTGTGATACATCGAATACGGAAAAGAGATGGCCATGAAGTACCCTTCGATGAAAAGAAAATTACAACGGCTGTAATGAAAGCGGCTAAAGCTGTTAATCATGCAAACCCCGCAGAAGTCGGCCAAGAAATTACTCGGCAAATCGTTTCTCTTCTTGAAATTTTCTATAAGGAGGAAGGAATTCCTACCGTAGAACAAGTACAGGATCTTGTGGAAAAATTCCTGATAGAGAAGGGATATGCCTCTATAGCAAAAGCATATATTCTGTATCGAGAGCAGCACGCCAAAATGAGAGATACGCAAAAACTTCTCGGCAGTGCAGCAGACATGATCAACAAGTATCTTAAAAAGCTAGACTGGAAAGTCAATGAGAACAGTAATATGAGTTACTCCCTTCAAGGGCTTAATAACTATATTGCATCTGAACTAACTGCTCAATACTGGCTTCAAGAGATATATTCACCTCGAGTACGGGAACGCCATATTGCAGGTGATTTGCATATTCATGATTTGAGTAACCTCTCAGTATATTGTTGTGGCTGGGACCTTTATGATCTTCTTGTAAGCGGGTTTACTGGAGTACAGACGAAAATGAGCAGTAAGCCAGCGAAACATTTTAGAAGTTTGCTTGGACAAATTGTTAATTTTTTCTATACGATGCAAGGAGAATCTGCTGGAGCTCAGGCATTTTCTAATTTTGATACATATCTGGCTCCTTTTATCTATTACGATAATCTTACATATCGTGAGGTAAAGCAGGCTCTACAAGAATTTATTTTTAATCTGAATGTTCCTACCCGTGTAGGATTCCAGACACCTTTTACGAATATTACGATGGACCTTATCCCCCCTGCTGTTCTTGGTGGCCTTCCAGCGATAGTAGGTGGTCAACCTATGGATAAAACATATAAGGACTTCCAGAAAGAAATGGATATGCTCAATTGCGCTTTTGCGGAAGTCATGCTAGAGGGAGACGCTACAGGCAAAGTCTTCCCCTTCCCTATTCCCACATACAACATAACGCAGGATTTTGATTGGAATAATGACGTGCTCAACTCGGTATGGGACATGACCGCTCGTTATGGAATCCCATATTTTTCGAACTTCATTAACTCCGATATGAGTCCAGACGATGCTCGTTCTATGTGTTGCCGTCTACGTTTGGACAATAGAGAGCTCCGAAAAAGAGGCGGTGGCCTTTTTGGTTCGAATCCCATGACCGGATCAATAGGTGTCGTGACTTTAAATATGCCTCGTATCGGCTATCTCGCCAAGGATGAAGAGAACTTTTTACAGCGCACATTTGAACTTATGGATATAGCAAAAGAAAGTCTCGAGATAAAACGAAAAATTCTTGAACGATTAACAGACGCAAACCTTTATCCTTACTCTAAATTCTATCTTCGCTCTATAAGAGAAGAAACTGGAATGTATTGGAATAACCACTTTAATACGATTGGCATTAACGGAATGAATGAAGCATTGATGAACTTTATGGGTAAAACCATTGCAGACCCCGAAGGGATGGCATTTGCAACTCGAGTGATGACAGCTATGAGGCAACGTCTCTCAGATTTTCAGGAAGAGACTGGCAATCTTTACAATCTTGAAGCAACTCCAGCTGAAGGAACAAGCTATCGCTTTGCACGCCTCGATAAAGACCGTTACGGCAATAGCATTATTGCTGCGAACGAGGATAAAGTGAGACGTTGGGGAGCAGAACCTTACTATACAAACTCAACTCAGCTACCAGTAGGATATACCGATGATATTTTTGAAGCTTTGGAACTTCAGGACAACCTCCAGACACTCTACACAGGAGGAACCGTTTTCCATGGTTTCCTAGGAGAAAGTATGCCTAGCGGTGAAAGCACGAAGCGTTTGGTTCGAAAAATTGCAGAGAACTTCCATCTTCCTTATTTTACGATTACGCCTACTTTTAGTATTTGTCCCATTCATGGCTATATTCCAGGAGCTCACGAATATTGCCCTTACTGCGATGCAGAAAATGGATATGAGGAAGAAGTGAAAACGAAGTGATTTTAGCTGGTATTGTTCCGTCAAGTCTCATCGATTATCCAGAGAAAGTTTCAGCCGTTATTTTTACAAAAGGATGTAACTTTCGGTGTCCTTACTGTCATAATCCGGAACTGGTAGTGGGAAAAGAAACATCACATATTTCAGAAATTGATTTTTTTGATTTGCTTAAAAAACGAACCGGCCTTCTTGACGGCGTTGTTATCAGCGGAGGAGAACCCACGTTACACTCTGATCTTTTACATTTTGTAGAAAAAATAAAAGGAATGGGTTTTCTTATAAAAATCGATACGAATGGTAGCAAACCTGAAATCATACAGACTTTATTGGAAAAAGAGCTTGTAGATTATATTGCAATGGACGTCAAAGCATCTCCAGATCAATATGTTTCGACAGCAGGATACAACGGTTCTATAGAACCCATATTTCAAACCATTAAGCTATTGGAAAAATCCTCTGTCTTTCACGAGTTTAGAACTACCGTTGTACCTGGATTTACTGATGAAGAAGAGATTGAAAAAATAGGTAAAATGATAGAAGGCTCAAAGAAATATTTTATTCAAAATTTCAGACCTTCTAATACTCTTTTAAATGAACTATCTAAGCAACGTGGTTTTTCAATAGCTGAATTAGAGCATTTCAAAGAGATCGCTTTAAAATATGTTTTAAATGTGGAAATACGTAACTAGAGAATTAAAGACGAAACTGAGTTTAAGGAGAAAGTTAAGGAGGAGAAAAAATGAATAGCGCAAAACGGACTAAGTGTGAAGTTTATTCACGTGTCGTAGGTTTTTTAACTCCCGTCTCCCAATGGAATAAAGGGAAAAAAGAAGAATTCAAAGATAGAAAAACATTCGATAACGTTTTAAGAAAAGAAGAAAAATAGGAAGAACTTAAAAATATAAAAATAAACAATCTATTAGACTCTTCATAAAGGGATCCTGAATTTCAGGGTCCCTTTATGTTTTTACACTCCAGTTTTTTTAAAATCGTGCTACAATAAAAACATTGTAAAAAAGGCTTCCCACCGGAATTGGAGGGAGATATGATGTCATCTCTGTTTATTTCCGCACTTACTAAAAACTTCGGGAAACTTAAAGCCGTCGATAATTTTTCTCTAGAAATAGCCAGTGGTACTGTTCATTCTTTAGTTGGTGAAAATGGAGCAGGAAAATCTACAGTTGTAAAATGTGTTTATGGTTTATATTCACCCACATCAGGCTCTTTCGAGCTTAACAAACAGAAAATTTCAATAAAAACCCCTCGGGATGCAATGAAATACGGAATTGGAATGGTTCATCAACATTTTATGCTTGTCCCCTCGCTGCCTGTGTATAAAAACGTAGTTCTTGGCGACGAACCTTTTCATGGTTTGGTTTTTGATGATAAGCAGGCAATAGAAAGCGTTGCGTCACTCTCTTCACAGTATGGACTCGAAATTGACCCTTTAGCTCCTGTTCACTCTTTACCGGTAGGTATTCAGCAGCGAGTGGAAATACTCAAACTTCTTTATAGAAAAGCCGAAATTCTTATTTTCGACGAACCAACAGCAGTTTTGTCTCCTAAAGAAATAGATGGCCTTTTTTCGATTATTAAAGAATTTCGTAAAGCTGGTAAAACCATTATTTTTATTGCCCATAATCTCAATGAAGTTCTCGCAATTTCTGACGTTATAACAGTCATGCGCAAAGGCAAACATATTGCCACGTTACCCCGTGCAGAGGCAAATGCAGAAAATCTGGCTTCTCTTATGGTTGGACACAGCGTACATATTCCTGTTTTAGAAGAAACTTCATCTCATGAATTAAAATCCTGTATTGAAATAAAAAATCTCACCGTTCTCGGGGACAGGCACCAAGAGGCTATAAAAGATTTTTCGCTGGAAGTTCATAAAGGAGAAATAGTAGGAATAGCAGGTATTACCGGTAACGGACAGAGCGAACTTGAAGAAGCTATTTCAGGTCTTCGTACCGTTAAAGAAGGGCAAATCTTTATGGGGGGAAAAGATATTACCTACCTATCTCCTCTGAAGCGAAGACGTGAAGGTTTTTCATATATCCCCGAAGATCGAATAAAAACAGGTTTAGCTCCCCTGGCCTCATTAAAAGACAACGCTCTTTTAGGCTATCAATATAAATCCTCCTTCTTAAAAAGAAACTTTTTCCAAAATTTCCCCGCCATCAAAAAATTCACTCAAAATCTTATGAAACAATATAACGTCATGGCTGCCAATGAAAATATTCAAGCAGGAACTCTTTCAGGAGGAAACATGCAGCGTCTTGTTATGGCGCGTGAATTAGAACAGGCTCCTGAATTTCTTCTTGTCTCTCAACCTACACGAGGTGTCGATATTGGTGGAATATCCTTTATACATGATCGTCTCCTTAGCTTACGAAAAGACGGAAAAGCTATTTTACTCATATCTGCAGACCTTGACGAAGTCTTATCTTTAAGCGATAGAGTTGCCGTTATCAACAGAGGAACATTAGTTGCCATTCTTCCTCGAAAAGAGGCAAATCGAACCCTTATCGGACGTTTAATGTTAGAGGGGGTATAAAAACGTGAATTATTCATTAAAAGACTGGTTTTCCCGCTATCGCGATCAATGCATCATTCTTATTTCTTTCGGCCTGAGTCTTCTTATTGGCTCTATTCTTATCCTTTTTTACGGAGCTAACCCAATTGAAGCCTATGCTGAAATGATTATAGGTGCTCTGGGAGACACCGATGCTTTTCTAGCTACTTTAGCACGAGCTGTTCCTCTTGTACTTTCAACAATGAGTATAGCTGTCGCTTTTTATGCCGGAATGTGGAATATTGGTGCTGAAGGGCAACTCTATCTCGGCGCCTTTGCAGCCGCTTTTATTGGAATAGAGTTTGCGGGGATGCCTGGTTTTATACTCATACCCCTTGGACTCGCCGCCGGAATAAGCGCAGCCGCTTTTTGGGCCTGGATTCCAGGCAAACTACATCTTGATCGTGGTCTCAATATTGTTGTTCTTACAATAATGCTTAATTCCATTGCCATCCTTTTTACGACCTTCCTTGCTACCGGACCATACGCAGGAGAAAGAACAAGTGCAGGAAGCACCGAAAAAATTGCTGAAGCCATGCGCCTTTCCCACTTCCAGATTTTTGGAACTCTTAACACTGGCATTTACATAGCTATAGTAGCAGTAGTTGCTGTTACGATTCTCATGACCCTCTCTGTATGGGGATATGATTGGCGCTCTTCCCGCATGAATATTCGCTTCGCACAATATGGAGGTATTGATGTACGAAACAGACAAATGACAGCCATGCTTTTAAGTGGAGCCCTTGCAGGTCTTGCCGGTTCCCTTTTGGTCATGGGAGACCACTATCGTTTTCTCATTAATATCTCACCTGGGTACACATGGACAGGAATGATACTGGCCATGATGGTTACTTATTCTCCTCTTGGAGGAATTATCGCCGCTCTTGTCTATTCCGTTATGAGCTCTGGAGCCCTTCAAATGGAGCTTATGACCGACATCCCTCAAGAGTTAGTGTCAGTCATTGTCTGCTGCGCCGTTCTTTTTGTAACTGCTGGAATATCTATCGCAAACCGTTTGGCAAATCGTATCAGGGAGGATTAAACCATGCTTGACTTTGTCAGAGCAACAATACGAATGTCTACCCCCTTATTGCTCACTGCTCTTGGCGGAACATGGACACAACAAACCGGTGTTCTCAATATCAGTCAAGAAGGAGCTATGCTCATTTCGTCTTTTTTTGCCGTCTGCGGCAATTATTTTTTTGAAAGTTGGGTTATCGGAATTCTTTTCGGCATGGCTGCGGGATTGCTTTTTAACATGTTATTCGCGCTCCTCTGCGTTTTTTTAAGAGCTAACATATGGGTAGTCGGAATGACCCTCAATATTCTTGCCGATAGTCTATCTATTCTTCTTATGAAAAGTATTTTCCATGTAAAGGGAGGATTCAGGGATCCACGTATGGTTCGCATTCCAGACGTACACATACCATGGCTTGGTGACCTTTCTTTAATCATAATAGTAGCCTTCGTTCTTTTCTTTATTTTTTGGTTCTTTGATTCCAAAAGTGTTTTTGGAATGCGTTTAAAAGCTGTAGGAGAAAATGAAGAAGCTCTTTCTGCCGCGGGAATTTCTCCGATACGTCTTCGTTTTAAGGCCCTCGCAATAAATGGGCTCATGGTCGGAATGGCCGGAGCATTTCTTTCTACTTCATATCTAGTTGCTTTTGTCAGCGGAATGAGTGCAGAGCGAGGTTGGCTTGCCGTAGCTGCTGTCATTTTTGGGGGAGGAAATCTCCTCTGGACTGTTGTGGGCGTTTTTCTCTTCGGTGCTGCGCAAACAGTAGGGATAGAGCTTCAATCCTTTGGATTTTCAAGCCATTTAGCTCTGATGCTTCCTTATATTTTAGTTATTTTTGCATTGATTTTCAAAAACTGGAAACGAATGAAGCGGGCACAACAGGCCTGATTCAAAATACTCTCAGATGAGGTGATAAGGTATGAGTAAAAAAATATGGTGCCTTTTTTTAGCTGGCTTACTTCTCTTCGGAGTCATTGTCGCACCAGTTTTCGCCGCAGACAAAACAAAAGTAGCCCTTGTTATTGCCAATAAACTGGGCGATGCCTCTTTTTATGACTCTGCAAATGCGGGTCTTGAACGGGCTAAGAAAGAGCTGGGTATTGTCGGGAAGGTTGTAGAATGCAACTTCGACCCTGCAAACTATGTTCCTTATTTAGCAACTGCTGCTAAAAATTTCGATCTTGTATTTGTAGTAGGCTTCGAATTTATCGACGCTATAGAGCAAGTTGCACCCGAGTTTCCAAACACTGATTTCGCCTATTTTGACGTTTCTGGAGAAACAGCCCATGTAACATATGTCGACTTTAAAGAAAATGAAGGAAGTTTTTTGGCAGGAGCTCTCGCCGCGATGATGACAACACGAGAAAACGATCCACATGTTAATAAAGATGCCATTATAGGAGCAGTCGGTGGAGAAGATATCCCCGTTATTCACAATTTCTTTGTGGGATATGAACAAGGAGCCAAGTACGTTAACCCTAACTGTAAAATTCTTACCGGTTTTGTCGGAAGCTGGTCAGACCCCGCTAAAGGAAAAGAGATGGCCTTAAATCAGTATCATAACGGTGCTGACGTTATCTTCCAGGTTGCCGGCGGTACTGGAGAGGGTGTAATTGCTGCTGCAAAAGAGGCAAACTTCTATGCTATTGGCGTCGACTCGCCACAAGAATATCTTGCTCCTGAAGTCGTTCTCACTTCTATGCTGAAACGCCTCGACAACGCTGCATTCGACCTTATAAAAGCAAAACAGGAAGGGACATATCCAAGAGGACAAGTCGTATCTTATGACCTGAAAAATAACGGCGTCGGACTTTCATGGACTGACAGTGCTCTCAAACTTGTTCCCGAAGACGTAAGAGTTAAACTTGAAGAAATTACTAAAGATGTCGTGGAAGGCAAAATTGTTGTTGAAGAATATAAATAAGAGGAGATGAGGTTATGGGAAGGAAATTAACGAGAGGACTTTTGGCCTTTTGTCTTGTCCTCCTCCTTGCCGTAAGCGCCTTTGCTGCAGATGGGACAGTTACATTCATCACTATGAATGATATTCATGGACACATTTATCCATACTCAATTAGTCAAGAAAAAAATGGGGAGAAGGTCAAAGTTGAAGTTGGAGGTATGGCCCGTGCTTCTACAGTTATAAGAACGGAAAAAGCTAAAAATCCAGGGAATGTTTTTGCTCTGGAGATGGGAGATATTAATGAAGGGCCACTTTTCTTTTTCTATAAAGGTCTTCCCGAAGTCAGATCTCTCAATTTAGCTGGAATTGACGTTGGAACGTTGGGGAATCATGAATTTGACCTGGGAGCTGCTGTTCTCGAAGATGTTATGCGTTATGCCAAGTTCCCTTTTACTATCGCCAATCTGTATACGGATCTCCCAGCTTTTAAAAATCTCTATCACCCTTACGTTATAAAGTATGCAGCCAATGGATTAAAAATAGGCTTCTTTGGTCTCATCGCTCCTGAACTCGCTACAGTAACGACTGGAAGTCGCCAATTCAGAGTAGGACAAAATCTTATTGAAGAAGCACAACGTATGGTGAACATACTACAAAAGGAAGAGTGCGATGTTATTGTCGCTATGACTCACATCGGAGTGTACGCAGATCGAGCCATTGCAGAATCTGTAGAAGGTATTCATATTATTACAGGCGGGCACACCCATACATTAATCGAAACGCCAGAAATTATAACCGGCCCTAACGGGTGGAAAACGATGGTTACTCAGTCCGGTTCAATGGGGAGATATACAGGCATTGCCCGAGTTGCCATAAAAAATGGCAAGCTTGATGAAGAGCACTCGACGTGGGTAGCCAGAGAGCTCACGACTGCTATCCCAATGGATAAAAGAGTATCATGGCTCATTGACCCCTTCCAGCAAAAGCTTGATGAACAACTAGGTGAACCTATAGGCATCATGGATCAGGACGCAGATGCCAGAAAAATCATGGTAAGAGGACAAGAAGCTCCTATAGGAAACTTTATTGCTGACGCCCTTCGCTGGAATGGACAAACACAAATAGGTCTCATGAACGGAGGAAGCATCAGAGGAGACAAAGTCTATCCCGCAGGGGAAGTTTCATATAAGACTCTCTATGAAATGCTTCCTTACGGTAATACTCTTGTACGTTTTGAACTTACGGGAGAACAAATTCGAAACATTCTTGAAGTTTCTGCCTCTGCCCTTATTCGTGAAGGTGATGGGTACGATGGCAATCTGAGAACTCCAACTGGCGGATTCATTCAGGTAGCTGGACTTAAAGTGACTTATGACTTAAGTCGCCAACCTGCAATTATCAACAACGAAGGGGAACTTGTTAAGACTGGAAACCGCGTTGTCGACGTATTAGTAGAACACGAAGATGGAACATGGACACCTTTAAATCCCCAGGCTGTCTATACAGTTACAACTAACGATTGGTTGGGCACAGGTGGAGACAAACATTACATATTTAAAATGGCAGGACCTACCGCCTATAGTCTACAGTTAGGAGATGTTGAAAGTCTTGCACAATATGTTCGCCATGTGGGGCACATAACGCTTCAAGAAGAAGGAAGAATAACGATTCGTTAGAACAGATTCGTTCCTATGATAGTTCACCCCCCCAACTTAGCTACAAAAGCGAAGTTAGGGGGGTCTTCTTATTTTCTGTCTATATATTGGGCACTCCATTCTCCGCCATAAAAATTATAATCAAATTCGTTTTGTCCAAACCACGTTCCAGAAAGACTCCCCTTTGAATAGGTCCCTTTCAAATCACAGAAAAATCCATTATCGGAACGATATCTACTATCGTGATAGTCTATTACAGTCATTTTTCCCGAAATCGACGCTTTAATGGTGGCATTCTCAGGGTTATAGGTTCCCTTAAAAGGCGAGTTTATATCCATCTTATATTTGGAATCTTTATATGATCCAGCAAAAACACCACGTACAGAGGTACCAGAAATAGTCAATTGGAGAGATCCAGAAAACCCCTTGCCGCTAAAAACACCTTTATAATCTCCATCAACTCTCATCTTACCAGCCACAGTCTTCACTGTTTCCTCTTTATTTTCAGATTTCTTATGAATGGATTTCGCCACCAAAGCTTTCGTGAAGCCACTTCCACTCCTTACCACTATCTGAATCCCCTGGGCATCTCCCATAGCCACGGCCGGAACAGAAGTCGACTGCCCCGGAGACAACGAGATAGTGTTGCTGCTTCCCTGCCCCCAACCTACTCCTCCCGACTTAATCTCGTTGATAGCCGCTAATGTCATCGATACGTTATCCACAACATGATCGGAAACATTCGTCACCACAATATCGAAATAAGTCGTATCTCCTTCTCCCTTACGAGCTGATACGCTACAGACAAGGGGCTCAGCTAGCGAAACCTTCTTTTCAACCTTCGGCTCTGGTAAAACTTCTACCTCATCGGGCTTCTCTGCTACAACTGCTTGAGCCTCTTCTGGCATATCCGGATCGGGAAGAGCTTCATCCAACCCTATCTCCGATTCTTGGTCCGATA
>NZ_JAYFQR010000019.1:0-4165 GCF_034926885.1 Aminobacterium sp. | reverse complement strand
GCCGCAACTTCCATTCCGCCACTACTATTGGACAGGGTGAGCCCATTTATCTTTGAATTGGCGGGAGCCAATCGTACGGACTGGGATTCCCGCCATTCACTTTATCACGTTATCAGGAAGCAAACTATGGCCCCTTACATTATTGGATTCCTTTGTTTAAATTTTAATATGTCAAAAGCTTTAATTATGAATGATATAATTGCTCCCCTTCTCAAGGTCCACGAGTTACGTGGTGCTTTCGAATCAAAATCAGAAATATTCCCAAGTCATGATAGAAGAACTAATTGAAGAAAGTTTGCAGAGAGTCCGGCAAAGGTTTTCTAAACCTTGCTATTTAATGAGTCGCACAGAAAAAGTTGAGGTCATTAAATATCTTGACGATGAAGGTTTTTTCTTACTCAAAGGTTCAATAGAAACTTTGGCGGAAGAAATGGGTAACACTAAATACACGATTTATTCGTATCTACGAGATGTAAGACAAACTGAAGAATCTAAATCATAAGGAAGGAAGATGTAGAAGAATGAAGAAAGTAATAGCATCATCAGCTGCTCCTAAGGCGGTAGGACCATATTCGCAAGCTATTCAAGCAGGAGATTATCTTTTTGCTTCAGGGCAACTTCCAGTTGACCCTGCAGTGGGGAAAATCATCGAAGGAGATATTCAAGCTCAATTCCATCAGATTATGAAAAATTTGAACGCTGTGCTTCAGGAAGCGGGCCTCTCTTTCAATGATGTAGTTAAAACTACTGTTTTCGTAACCGATATGGCTGATTTCGCTGCTATAAATGCGGTGTATGCAGAGTATTTCCCGAACGATAAGCCAGCACGATCTTGTGTTCAGGTTGCCGCGTTGCCTTTGGGCGGTCAAGTAGAAATGGAGCTCATTGCTTTTTGCGGGAAATAAGATTTTTCAGTTTTGTTGATAATGTAAAAAAATAAATAGGGAAATTAGGGGAGGACGTACAATGAAAAAGTTTATGTCATGTTTAGCTTTAGTTGCACTTGTGACTCTTTGTTTTGGTTCCTTTGCTTTTGCCGCAGAAACATTTCCACAGAAAAACATTAAAATTATTGTTCCTTTTGCTCCAGGCGGCGGAGTAGATGTTACATGCCGTTTAATGGCTGAAGTTGCTCCCAAATATATGAATGGGAAAAAAATTGTTGTCGAAAATATGCCAGGTGGCGGTGCTGTTATCGGCCAGACTTTTGTATCAAAGGCTAAAGCTGATGGATACACAATTTTGGCTTATACATCCTCTGTTGTTACCAATCCAATGACTAAAAAAACTACATATACACATAAGTCATTTAAACCAATAGCAATGTATTGTTTTGACCCTGAAATTGTCATGGTTCCAGAAAATTCTCCGTATAAGACTTTAAAAGAATTTATCGGAGCTGCTAAAACAAAAGAAATTAGCCTTGCTACTCCCGGCTACTCTACCTCTCACCATATTGCTTGCCTTATTCTCGAAAATCGTTTGGGCGTTAAATTTGGATATGTACATAATGAAAGCGCAGCTATGCAAGTACAGCAGCTTTTGGGCGGTCACGTAGAAGCGGGAATGATGGCTCTTGGAGAAGCATCCGGCTTCATTAAAGATGGAACAATGCGTGCCCTCGGTGTTATGACAAACGAGAGACCAAAAGATTTTTCTTTTATTCCTACCTTCAAAGAGGAAGGAACTGACCTTGTATGGGGTGCTTTTAGAGGATTAGCTGTTCCAGAAGGAACTTCAGATGAAACCGTAAAAGCACTTGATGAACTCTTCGGAAAAATAATAAACGATGAGGATTTTGCAGCTCGTATGGCTAAAGCTGGTTACCCACTGGTTTATAGAAATGCACCTGATTTCGGATCTTATGTAGAGGAAGTTGCAACTGAGCTCGAAAAAATAGTTCCAACTTTGAATCAATAGTAATTTTATTTTAACGATTAAAATTCGGGGGCATCGTCTGGCAAACGAAATTTTGCCCCCGAATCATATGAGGTGGGCCCATGAAAAATTGGAAAAAAGATTTCTTATTGGCAATAGTTCTCTTGGTTATAAGCGTATTTGTATTTATCGAAGCTGGAAATTTTCCTGATATTGCTGCACATTTTCCCAAGCGCGTTGCTGTTGTCATTTTTCTATTAGCAGCACCTTTGCTTGGACGTAGCCTTAATGAACGCAAGAAAGAAGTAGAATCCGAGAGCGAAAAAAAACGGTATAAGAGCGTTTATTCCGTTATTATCTCCATTGCTGTATATATTCTTATTCTTCCTAAAGCAGGTTACCTTGTTTCTTCATTAGCTTTAATGCTCTTTATAATGTGCAACCTTGGTTATGCCAATAAAAAGAGAGCCCTTATAACGGCTATTTTATCAGTATTTGTGATTTTTGCCGTGTTTAGGTTCCTTTTAGGGGTTCCCTTACCTCTTGGCGTTTTTGTAGAAGGATAAATAAACCAGAGGTTAAGGAGGTCTATCGATATAAATGGAACATATTTTGTCTGCATTTGTTGAAATTTTTACGCCAGGCGTATTTCTTTTCCTTTTCATTGGTGTTTGTATAGGTCTTGTTGTTGGCTCTTTGCCAGGCCTGAATGACACTATTACGTTAGCAGTACTTGTTCCTGTTACGTTCTCTATGGATCCAAGTTACGCGTTTATGCTTCTTGTCGGTGTTTATACGTCGGCTTGCTATGGTGGCTCTATTCCGGCGATCCTTTTAAAAATTCCAGGAACAGCTTCTTCTGTGGTGACGTCTCTTGACGGATATCAGATGACTTTAAAGGGAAAGGCTGGCCAAGCTCTTGGTATTTCAACAACAAGTTCAGTTTTTGGCGGATTAGTCAGTTCCCTTGTTCTTATGTTTTTAGCGCCGGTTCTTGCAAAATATGCCTTGCGTTTTGGCCCTCCTGAATACTTTGCTCTTGCAATTTTAGGCTTAAGTACAGTTGCAGGTATGTCAGGAAAGAATGTTCTTAAAAGCCTTATCGTGTGTGCAATAGGACTGCTTATCGCTACTATTGGCATGAGCCCACAAACAGGTTTTCCCCGTTTTGACTTCGGAAACCCATATTTACTAGAGGGGATTCCATTTGTCCCAATGTTGATCGGTCTTTTTGGAGTAACGTCAGTATTGGAAGTAGCTGAAGAAATTGGACAAAGGAGCAAGGGGAATGTCTCTTTGGATATTCCTAAAATTGGAAAAGTATTGCCTGATAAGAAGATGGTAAAGCGCCTTTTACCTACATGGCTTACCTCTTCCGCTATTGGAAACGTAATTGGAGTTATTCCAGGAGCAGGAATGTTAATGGCCATTTATTTAGCATACGACCAAGCTATTCGAAGTAATAAAGATAAAGAGTTTGGAACTGGTGTTCCTGAAGGAGTAGCTGCGCCAGAAGCTGCCAACAACGCTGTAGTTGCAAGTTCAATGGTTCCTTTGATGGCTCTCGGAGTTCCTGGAAATTCCACATCAGCTCTTTTCTTAGGCGCATTGATGATACAAGGACTTCGACCTGGTCCTTCTCTATTCCAAGATTTCCCAGAAGTGGCTTACCTTATCATTGTTGGTTTCTTTGTAGCAAATATCCTTATGGGGCCACTGGGAATTATGCTGGGGAAATTTTTATCAGGAGTTATTTTCAAAATTCCTAAAGAAGTTCTCGCGAGTGTTATTGCGATGTTATGCATTACCGGTGCTTTTGCTGTGGGAAATAGCGTCTTTAATATTTGGGTAATGCTTTTCTTCGGAATTTTAGGATTTGTTTTTAACAAACTTAAGTTGCCACATTCACCGTTAATTTTAGCCGTGATTTTAGGCGCCATGATGGAAAGAGGACTCTATCAGAGTCTCGTTCTTTCAAAAGGGTCATACATGATCTTTTTACAGCGGCCTATCAGTCTTGTCATGTTGATTGTTGCAACGCTTTTTGCTATTGCTCCTATTCTTAAAAAGATTAAACAGATGAAGAGTGCTTCAATAAATTAATGAAATTTTAAGAAAATATTTATAAGGAAAGAGGTTTCTTAAATTATGCGCAAAGAGGAAATTTACGCTAAAGCACTATCTGCCCATCAGGAATCCAAAGGGAAAGTTGCCATTACGAGCAAGCTTCCCGTAGAGAGCATGGCCGATCTGGCTATTGCCTATACTCCAGGAGTTGCCGAACCTT
>NZ_JAYFQR010000007.1:0-109815 GCF_034926885.1 Aminobacterium sp. | reverse complement strand
ACGCCTCAAAATTCGACCAGCCCTTCGTCGACAAACATTTTGTGATCGCTGCTGTCAGCGTCGTCTTTCCGTGGTCTATGTGTCCTATCGTTCCCACGTTAAGATGGGGCTTCGCTCTTTCAAACTTCTCTTTTGCCATTTTAGTCTCCCTCCCTGAAAAGGCTAGTTATTAACCCTTCAAAACTTTTTCAGCAACTTCTGCGGGAACCTGCTCGTAGTGATCAAACTGCATGGAATATGTAGCACGTCCAGAAGTTTTACTCCGCAAATCTGTTGCATATCCAAACATCTCAGCTAATGGCACAAAGGAGCGCACTATTCTTGCGTTTGCCTTTGTTTCCATACCTTCAATTCGTCCGCGACGAGATGAAATATCCCCTATGACATCTCCGACATAATCTTCCGGAGTTACAACTTCAACGGACACTATCGGCTCCATAAGAACGGGACTCGCTTTTCTCATAGCTTCCTTGAATCCCATGGATGCCGCGATTTTAAAGGCCATTTCCGAGCTATCAACTTCGTGATAACTTCCGTCAACAAGAGAGACCTTGACACCTATCACAGGGAACCCGCCAAGTATACCATTATTGATGGCCTCATCAAGTCCCTTTTGAACGGCTGGAATATAGTCTTTAGGGACAGCACCACCAACAATTTTGTCTTCAAAAACAAAGCCCTTTCCTTCTTCCAAAGGCTCCATTTCAAAAACAACATGTCCATACTGGCCACGGCCACCAGACTGTCTGACAAAACGTCCCTCGGCACGTGATGGCTTGCGTATTGCTTCTCTGTAAGAGACCTGTGGACGTCCAACTTTAACATCCACACCAAATTCTCTCTTAAGACGATCTACTATAATTTCAAGATGAAGTTCTCCCATACCAGAAATGATAGTCTGCCCCGTCTCTTCATCTGTTCTGACTCTGAATGTGGGGTCTTCTTCTGCAAGAGCAACAAGGCCCTTTGTCAGCTTGATTTTATCGTTCTTCGTTGCAGGCTCAACTGCAAGCGAAATAACTGGTTCTGGGAACTGAAGAGATTCAAGAACTACAGGTTTGGATTCATCACACAGAGTATCGCCTGTTCTCGTAGCTTTCAATCCAGGTAAAGCGACAATCATTCCTGCGCCTGCTTCATCCAACTCTTCTCTCTTATTAGCATGCATTCGTAAAATTCTGCCGATTCTTTCTCTGGCCTTTGTTGAAGGATTGTAAACTGTTTCTCCTTTAACAAGCTTACCGGAGTAGATTCTTGTAAAGACTAGACGACCAACAAAAGGATCGACCATAATCTTGAAGCCAAGAGCAGTAAGAGGCTCGTTCATATCACTATGACGCTCTACTACTTCTTCAGTTCTGGGATCAGTTCCTTTAATTGGAGGTAAATCCAAGGGACTCGGCAAATAATCTACTACAGCATCAAGTAAAAGCTGTACTCCCTTGTTTTTAAAAGCACTCCCACATAAAACTGGAACGATTCGCAGAGCAATCGTATTTTCTCGAATAGCTTTACGAATAGTTTCTTCCGGCACATCCCGTCCATCAAGGTAGGCTTCCATAATTGCTTCGTCAAAATCAGCCAAACTCTCAATCATCTGATCATGAGCTGCCTGCGCTTCTTCTGAGAGTTCTTCGGGAATATCAGCCATGACAGGCGTAGTTCCAAGCTCATCCTGATAAAGAAAAGCTTTCATACGCACAATGTCAATGATTCCAGAAAACTGATCTTCCGCACCTATAGGCAACTGAAGTGCCACTGATTTTGCACCAAGACGTTTGCGTATTCCTGTAACGACCTGGCTAAAATCAGCACCTACACGGTCCATTTTGTTGACAAAAGCGATACGTGGAACGTGATACTTATCGGCTTGACGCCACACTGTTTCAGACTGGGGTTCTACTCCCCCAACAGCGCAGAAAACAGCAACTGCACCATCAAGAACACGCATTGAGCGCTCCACTTCTACGGTAAAGTCCACGTGGCCGGGCGTATCAATGATATTGACAAAACAATCGCGCCACATACACGTTGTAGCAGCAGAGGTAATTGTTATACCCCGTTCGCGCTCCTGCTCCATCCAGTCCATTGTGGCAGACCCCTCATGAGTCTCACCCATCTTATAGTTACGTCCAGTGTAGAACAGGATACGCTCAGTGGTCGTGGTTTTGCCTGCGTCAATATGAGCAGCAATACCTATATTTCTTATTTTTCTCATTTCTACGTTTTGTTGCATATATTTCACCACCAAGCATGGAATAAATTAATTATTTTAGGGACGCAACTCATTACCAACGATAGTGAGCAAAGGCACGGTTAGCTTCTGCCATCTTATGAGTGTCTTCTCTTTTTTTAATAGAACTGCCTTCACCTTTATAGGCATCCATAAGTTCTCTAGCAAGACGCTCTGCTATCGGCATCCCTTTTTTCGATCTGGCAAATGAAACGATCCATCTAATAGCCAGAACTTCAGCGCGTTCTGCAGGAACCTCTACTGGCACCTGGTATGTAGCACCACCAACACGGCGAGGACGAACCTCAACTAGTGGTTTTACATTGTCCATGGCCTTCTGGAACACTTCATAGGGCTCTGCATTCAGACGCTCCCCAGCAATATCAAGAGCACCATAAAAGGCTTTTTCAGCAACACTTCGCTTTCCGCCTTTCATGAGACTACTAATAAACTTTGATACCGCAACGCTTCCAAAACGACTGTCAGATAAACTCTGACGCTTTTTAACATGCCCCTTTCGCGGCATGGTGACAATCCCTCCTCACGTACTACTTCCTACTTGGGCTTTCTTGCTCCGTACTTAGAACGCCCTCTTTTTCGATTTTCAACGCCACCGCAGTCGAGGGTTCCTCGTATGATGTGATAACGCACACCAGGCAAGTCCTTTACTCGACCTCCGCGAACAAGGACTACGGAGTGTTCCTGAAGGTTATGCCCGATTCCAGGGATATATGATGTAACCTCTATCCCGTTGGTAAGACGAACACGAGCAACCTTCCTCAAAGCTGAGTTCGGCTTCTTAGGCGTAACAGTATATACGCGGGTGCAAACTCCACGTCGCGCTGGATTCCCCTGCAATGCCGGAGAGTCACTATTCTGTCTTTTATCTTTACGCCCTTGACGAACAAGCTGATTTATTGTTGGCACGAAACTCCCTCCTTCCAGATTTTTATTTTCAACCGACACCCTTATCTTCAGAAAGAATGTTGGTAATTCCGGCTACTGATGCACTTCTGCTTATAGCACAGGCGCGTCCCAATTTTACTTTATCGTCTGCCCACTCTACCGATACTCCCTGTTTCTCTGCCTCTAGTAAAATATCTTTTACTCTTTCTACATCGGCATCACGAGCAATAAAAAGTTTTTTTAGACGTTTGGAATGAAGTGTTCGACGAACCTCTCTCTCTCCTACAACCCGTAAATGAGTAGCTAACTCGTTTAAAGGCATAATAAACCCTCCAGTGCAGAAAGCACCAAGGAATAATAACAAAGAGCCCCGACTTATGTCAAGAACGAACATTGCAGGGCTCTTTATCTGCTTGAGATAGAACTACACAAATAGCATAGAATGTACTAAAAATACCATATTTTATTCATCTATATTAGATGTTTTTTCTGATGAAACTGAAGATTTATCTATTTTATCACTTCGATCTGCGGGAACGACATCTACATCTTTAAACCATTCAACTCCAGTCCCTGCAGGAATTAAATGTCCAATGATGACATTTTCCTTCAATCCCTGCAGCGGATCTATGTCTCCCTTTACAGCAGCTCCTGCCAAAACCTGAGCTGTCTGCTGGAAGGAAGCGGCGCTCAAGAAACTATCGGTGGCTAAAGCAGCCTTGGTAATTCCATGAACGAACGGTTTGCATTTCGGTCCTTCTCTCAGTTTGCGCACGAAAGTGACATTCCATATGAGCTGTTTTTCATCTGAGCGAGCCGAAATTGGTCGAACAACAAATTCTTCCGCATTGGATCTCATAAGAAGATCAATCATAGCACGGTTAATCTCTTGTCCGCTATCTACCAATTTTTCTCCCTTTTTATCAAAAACAGGCTCTAAAATCACTTTTCCATACGCCAGATCATTTAACAGCTCAAGTAAAACTTTATCCCTCGTTAGGATCTCACCTTCAAGATCTACTGCTGCAATTTCAGCATCGACGAGACCACGTATAATTCGAGCATCAACCATTTGAGACACATCAGTCAAAGCATTGCCTTCTCCGTCTATGGCCTGAGTCAAAGGACGTCCCCAAATTTTATTCATGAGACGTTCTTGCAATGCATCAAGTACTGAAATACGTTCAACAGAGTGCCATAATTTCAGAGATTCGATATCGTGTTCAAGACATACTTTGGCAGCTTCCTGCGTAAAGATACGGTCTCCTTCAGCCATAACGTCACCGCCAACACAAATATCTTCTGCTAAATAGGCACTATCGACAAGCTTCTCTATGGCCTCACTGTCTCGAACACAGATTGAGACGGGGTCCCCAGCTGTAATAATCCCCAAATGTCCAGGACTTAAAATCGTTCCAGCTACGATCTCTTTGCCATCCTGAGATTCGAAAGGTTCTATAAGTTCAAGTCCTTCCATTCTTTTTCTAAAAGCGGCTTCCCCTATAACAAGGATGAGATCTTTTCCTTTATCGCCCTCTAAAACAATCTGGGAGATGAGATAACCCGGTCGAAGAAGGGTACGGATAGCATCTTCTGTAAGTGGCTTGTTTTGATATTGAAGAATCGCATCATTCAAACGATTTGCCACTATATTTTTAACTATACGCCCTGAGAAAATACGTGTAGCCTCCATAATATTTTTCTCGTTTTCTTTCTGGATGGCTTCATTCTCATTTTCTATTTCATCTGTCCAGACTAAATCACCTGCGACAAAGGATGTATCCCCTTCTTCAACAACTCTAATACGGTTAACTGGTGCAACCTTCCGAAGTATAACTTCGATGTGCTTGTTGTTTATAGAAACACCCTGAGAACGGTAAACACCCTGTATTTCGTCAACAAGACTGCGCTGAACCTCTTCTATACCTTCCACTTCAAGAAGTTGTTGAGGATCAACATTCCCTTCGGTAAGACGATCGCTCTTTCCAACTGTCTGACCTTCTTCTACAAGCAAATGCTGAGATGAAGGGATACTGTATGTAACCTTCTCTTCCTTGCCTGTTTCATCTGAAGTAATAATAACTTTTCTTTTGCCTTCCATCTCACGTATTTCTTGCACCCGGCCATCAATTCCGGCAAGGTAAGAAACTTTTTTAGGACGACGGACTTCGAAAAGCTGCTCTATTCGAGGAAGACCCTGAGTAATGTCTTCACCCGTCATACGAACGCCTCCTGTGTGGAAGGTCCGCATTGTAAGCTGTGTTCCCGGTTCGCCTATGGACTGGGCTGCAACTACTCCAACCGATTCTCCAATGGCAACTTCTTTTCGCGTAGCAAGGTCCATACCATAACATTTCTGGCACACACCCTGTTTGAGGGTACACGTCAATGGACTCCGTACCCAAATAGAGGAGAAACCAAGTTTATCTATAGTCTCTGCTAGTTTAGGTGTTATAAGCTCTCCAGCCTCGACTACAATTTCCCCCGTTTCAGGATGGTAGAGATCATAAAGTGATGTTCTGCCTGCGATACGTTCAGCAAGAGAGATCATAACCTTACCGTCTTGAAGCATAGGCCTGATTTCTACACCCTTATTTGTGCCACAATCATGGTGCGTAACAATGATATCTTGAGCAACATCTACAAGACGACGAGTTAAATAACCAGACTTAGCAGTACGAAGGGCAGTATCGGCCAAACCTTTTCGCGCTCCGTGGGTAGAAATGAAGTATTCCAACATATTCATTCCCTCACGGAAGTTTGCAGTAATAGGATAGTCGATAATTCGTCCTGACGGGTCAGACATCAAGCCTCGAATACCTGCCATCTGTCCCATCTGACTCTTACTTCCTCGCGCACCGGAATCAACCATCATGCGAATCGGATTTTCATGGGCCATATGGTCAAGAATATTATCGGAAATTCTACGTGACGCATCAGACCACAGTATTTCCTTTCGGTAAAGGTACTCCTCCTGCGTCAATATGCCCATTTCGAATTCTGACTTTAATTCGTCATCTTCAACAACAGTTTTTTCTGTTATTTCCTTCTTTTCAGGAGGAATGATGATAGACTGAACTCCAAAACTAATGCCGCTAACAGTAGACCAATGGTAGCCTAACGACTTTATGCCATCGAGCATCCCTACAATTTCACTTCGAGTAATGACATCATATGCATCATCGATCAGCTTACCTATAGCCTTCTTGCCAAGCTGTTTATTAATAAAACGCAACTTCTCAGGAAGAATACTATTGAAAAGAACCCGCCCTGGAGAAGTTTCAAACCAATGTTCGTCATCGTTGTCGATATTCCACTCCATCTGTTTCTTCAAACGAATGCGAGCATTTAAATGAACCACCTTATGGTTCAAAGCAATGAGTACATCTTCAATATCTGAGAAATACGCGCCTTCACCTTTTAATCCGTCGCGTAAATCAGTCAGGTAATAAATACCAAGAATAATGTCCTGTGTCGGAGTTACTATAGGTCTGCCACTAGCAGGTGAAAGCAAGTTATTGGCAGATAACATAAGAAGTCGTGCTTCTGCCTGCGCTTCAAGAGAAAGAGGCACGTGAACAGCCATCTGGTCTCCATCGAAGTCTGCGTTGAAAGCCGTACAAACTAATGGGTGCAAACGTATTGCCTTTCCTTCCATCAAGACTGGCTCAAAAGCCTGGATGCCCAATCTATGGAGTGTCGGAGCTCGATTCAACAATACAGGGTGATCTTTAATAATATCTTCAAGAATCCCCCAAATCTCCTCTCGACCTCGTTCAATAAGACGTTTTGCACTCTTAACATTAGGTGCCAATCCACGCTCAACAAGCTGTCGTATTACGAAAGGCTTGAAAAGCTCAAGAGCCATCTGCTTTGGCAATCCACACTGATATATCTTCAGTTGAGGACCAATAACAATAACGGATCGCCCTGAATAGTCGACACGTTTACCCAACAAGTTTTGACGGAAACGACCTTTTTTACCTCTTAACAAGTCTGTCAAACTTTTCAATGGACGATTTCCAGCTCCTAAAACAGCTTTCCCCATGCGACCATTGTCAATGAGAGCATCGACTGACTCCTGCAACATTCTTTTCTCATTGCGAATAATAATTTCTGGAGCCCGCAACTCCTGCAACTTTCTAAGACGATTGTTTCTATTAATTACACGTCTATAAAGATCATTCAAATCAGACGTGGCGAAACGACCCCCATCAAGTTGCACCATAGGACGAAGATCTGGTGGAATAACAGGCAGAACTTCCAAAACCATGGAATCTATCTGGGACTTACTTTTTCTAAAATCTTCAGAAACCTGAAGTCTTTTAATAAGCTTTCTCTTTTTCTGCCCTGTACTCTCAGAAACATCTTCTCGTAAAGTTGCACAAAGAAGATCTAAATCAGTTTTCTGTAAAAGTGTACGAACACCCTCTGCACCTATACCAGCACTGAATTTCTTATCGTAGGCAGCACATAAGTATTCTTCCCGCTCCATAATAATATCGCAGGCGTTAAAGGGAGACGATCCCTTTTCGATAACAATATAACAAGGATCCTCTATTGTTACCGTCTCTACCTGAGCCATAAAGCGTCCAGGATATTTTTCATGGAACATTTGGAATTCCGTAGCTGAAACAACATCACCCTTTGTAAAGGGTAATTTCGCCGCCGCAGTAACTACAAAAGTTTCCTGATTATTGACAACTGCGCGTTTAACATCAAAATTAAGTTCCAGTTTCTGCAAACGTTCAATTTCTGAAGCAGAAATAACATCTCCTGGAACAAAATCAAGATTCTCAGGGACAGATACAAATTCAAAAGCAGGCTCCACCTTGAAGAGACTATCTCCATACTCTGTCTTATATCTTGAAACCTGCTGAGCGGAAAGAACATCGCCCTCATTCACAGGAATTTCATCAACGCTGATAATGCGATATGCCTCTTCAGCCTTGATTTTAGAATCGTAGTGCGAATGAATGCGTACTTCGCTCTCTGAAATAACATCTCCCCGTCGAGCTAAATCAGGACGTCGTCCTTCCATGACGACCTTATACGCCGCTTCTCGTTTACGCGTCGGAGCAAAATAGACAACTTTTTCCAAATCCTTTGTGCTTGTACCCAAAAGAAGGCTCAAGCGGCTCGGAATGCCTCTGAGATACCAAATATGCACAACAGGCGCAGCCAACTCGATATGGCCCATTCGCTCTCTGCGAACACGGTTATCGGTAACTTCTACACCACAACGGTCACAAATGATACCTTTAAACTTTGGACCGCTTCGCTTGTATTTGCCACAGGCACATTCATAGCTTTTTGTGGGGCCAAAGATACGCTCACAGAAAAGTCCATCTTTTTCAGGGCGAAGTGTTCTATAGTTAATAGTTTCTGGCTTTTTAACTTCACCACTGGACAATTCTCTGATCCGTTCTGGGCTGGCCAGCTTAATACGTACCCCGACTATTTCTCTTTGGCTCATCTATTATTCAGCCCCTTCCGGGTCATCATTACTTTCCTCAAACACATCTTCAAAAAGCATGTTTTCGGACATTACTTCTTTCTCATCAACGACAACTTCCATTTCATCGGCGATTTCTTCCTCTACTTTTTCAGATTTCTGAGGTTCTTGTGGCTTTTCTTCCTTCTCTTTTACGCCTACAGTCTCTGAAGTGGAACGACGTGCTCCATCTTCATCCTCATCATCCATAACCAATTCGCCAATGGTTCCGTCGCTGTATTTAATTTCAACATCTAGCACTAAACCCTGTAATTCTTTAACAAGAACACGGAAGCTTTCAGGAACACCGGGCTTCGCCAAGTTTTGTCCTTTTACAATCTTCTCATATGTCTTCAGACGACCTCGTATATCGTCAGATTTAACAGTCAACATTTCCTGAAGTATGTGAGCCGCTCCATATCCTTCAAGGGCCCAAACTTCCATTTCTCCAAAACGCTGACCACCAAACTGAGCTTTACCACCCAAAGGCTGCTGAGTTATCAAACTGTAAGGACCGATCGAACGAGCGTGGATTTTATCGTCAACAAGGTGAATGAGCTTGAGCATATACATACATCCAACTGTGACTTTCTTTTCCATACGCTCTCCTGTTCGTCCGTCATAGAGAGTAATCATACCGTCTGACGTTAAGTCAGGATATTTTTCTTTACTCAATTTATCGAGAAGATCAAAAATTTCTCCTTCTTGAGCACCTTCAAAAACTGGTGTCGCCACATGCCATCCATTGTTCATTGCCACAAATCCCATAATGGTCTCAAGAACCTGCCCCAGGTTCATACGGCTAGGAACACCCAGAGGGTTCAAAACAATGTCACAAGGAGTTCCGTCTGGCAAGTAAGGCATATCTTCTACTGGAAGAATACGAGAAACAACACCTTTGTTTCCGTGTCGACCTGCCATTTTGTCACCAACTGTTATTTTACGAAGCTGGGCAACATAAATCTTAACGACTTCATTGACACCAGGGCTCAATGCATCTGGGTTATTCTCTCGTGTCATGCGCTTTACAGCAACAATCTTTCCACGAGCACCATGCGGAACTTTAAGAGACGTATCTCTTACCTCTCTCGCTTTTTCTCCGAATATTGCTCTGAGAAGTTTTTCCTCCGGGGATTGATCAGACTCTCCCTTAGGAGTTACTTTACCAACGAGAATATCACCCGCATTAACCTCGGCTCCGACACGCACTATGCCATCTTCATCGAGATTTTTAAGCATATCTTCTCCCACATTGGGAATGTCGCGGGTTATTTCTTCTGGTCCAAGTTTGGTGTCTCGTGCCTCTATTTCATATTCTTCTATATGTATAGATGTATAGAAATCTTCTTTAACAAGACGTTCACTAAGGAGAATGGCATCTTCGTAGTTGTATCCTTCCCAAGGAAGGAACGCAACAAGAACATTTCTTCCCAAAGCGAGCTCTCCGTTATCAACAGATTGGCCATCTGCTATAATATCGCCTTTTTTAACCTGTTCTCCCTTCAATACTGAGGGACGTTGATGAATAATCGTTCCTTGGTTAGACCTTCGGAATTTCACCAAGGGGTATACGTGAATACCACGCTCTGACCTTACCTCTATACGATCAGCATCAACGTAAGCTACTTCTCCATTCTCAGATGCGACAACGCAAGAACCTGAGTCTTTCGCGATTCTATGTTCAATTCCTGTTCCAACTCGCGGTGCATCTGGTTGAATAAGAGGTACAGCCTGGCGTTGCATGTTTGATCCCATAAGAGCACGGTTAGCGTCGTCGTGCTCGAGGAAAGGAATAAGAGCCGTTGAAACAGAAACAATCTGTTTAGGCGAGACGTCGAGATAATCCACCATGTCTCTAGGGATAAGTTCAATATCTCCACGATAACGCGTATGGCATTCCTCTTCCAAATAACCATCTTCATCTATTGGAGTATTCGCTCTGGCAATATATAAATTGTCTTCTTCATCGGCTGAAAGATATTCGATTTCTTTGGCAACTTTTCCTTCTACAACTTTGCGCCGAGGAGTCATCAAGAAGCCATATTCATTGACCCTCGCATAGGTAGCCAGAGATGTAACCAAGCCAATGTTTGGTCCTTCTGGCGTCTCTATTGGGCATATTCTTCCATAGTGAGTATGATGAACGTCTCGAGCTTCAAATCCGGCTCTTTCTCTGCTCAAACCACCAGGTCCCAACGCCGAAAGACGCCTACGGTGAGTTACCTCAGCGAGAGGGTTCGTCTGATCCATAAACTGGGAAAGCTGTCCTGAACCAAAGAATTCTCGAATAGCCGCTGCAATGGGGCGAACGTTAATGAGATCTCTTGCCATTGCTGATTCCAAGTCTGGTACAGTCGTCATTCGTTCTTTAGCAATGCGTTCCATACGAAGCAAGCCTATACGGATCTGGTTTTGAAGAAGCTCTCCGACAGAACGAACTCTTCGATTTCCAAGATGGTCGATATCGTCATCTTCCGATTCAGGGTTGCGAAGCTCAATGACACCCAGAATAATGCGACGAATGTCTTCAAGAGTGAGCAACCTGTTATCTTCAGGAATAGAAAGACCTAAACGTCGATTTATTTTGTAACGTCCAACTCTGCCCAAATTATATCTTCGTGTATCAAAGAACAGACTATACACATACTCTCTGGCATTCTCTACCCGTGCTGGTTCATTGGGGCGAAGACGACGGAACATCTCAAGTACAGCATCGTCACTGCCAACAGTATTGTCACGCTCCAAAGTTGCAGCAATAGCTGGATCTACGCTCCAGACGTGAACTTTTGTTCTTCCCTGACTCCACAATGCTTCAAGATGCTCTTTCGTCAATCTGTCATTCTTAACTACTATTTCATTGCCTTCCCCATCGACTATCGTCTCTGCAATGAGTCGACCCTTAACATCTTCTTCCGTTAAATCTACCTCTATTACTGTTGCGCCAAACATTTCGAGTATCTCTTCGTTACTCGATACGCCAAAAGCTTTCAACAAAATTGTTGCTGGAAGCTTTTTCCTATTGTCTATGTTCACAGAAAGAACGTCTCCAGGACTTAAACTAAACTCCAACCACGCTCCACGATCTGGAATAATCTTCGCAGAGTAAGTCTCTTGTCCAGGAATGTCTTCTTCCTTATGAAAATAAACGCCAGCAGAACGAGCAAGCTGATTAACAACTACTCGTTCCGTTCCATTAATAATAAAGGTGCCCCTATCGGTCATAATAGGAAAATCTCCGAGGAAAATCTCTTCTTCCTTGATCTCCTTGGTCTTCCTATTGGTAAGCCTGATAGTAGCACGTATGGGTTGAGACCATGTCAAGTCTCTCTGTCGGGCTTCTTCTTCATCTCCAGAAGGATCATCCACAAAGTAATGGACAAACTCAAGAGCAAAAGCCCCATCATAACTTTCTATAGGAAAAACTTCATGAAGAAGTTCTTCCAATCCCTGCAACTTCCTCGAATCCGCATCGCAACTCTTCTGATAAAACCAATCATAAGAATTACGCTGGATTTCTATCATGTCAGGAATCTCTACAAGATCCCTGGCACGTCCGAAAGTTAACCTCTGCCGCCTTCTGCCCACGGGAACAAACTCGGCCATGCGCGTTATGACCTCCCTGTAAAAGATATGGGGGAAATAATGTTGACGAAGAACAAAGATAACAAAAAGGGCGCGTTATGTCAACGACACAACGCAGCCCCTTATTATATCCTCTATAAGGCACATATTGCAAGTCTTAAACTATATATATGGTGCCGAGGCGGGGACTCGAACCCCGACAGGCTAAATGCCCACTAGAACCTGAATCTAGCGCGTCTACCAATTCCGCCACCCCGGCTTCTCTTATCACGACGGTAATTGTAGCAAGGGCCAGCCGCTTTGGCAAGCTTTTTTTGCTACTCTTGACCAGCAGCCCTGCACAAACGGTCTCTCAGAGCAAGACCAATTCCTACTCTTTCTGGCCACTCTGCAACGATAATATCGATATCTTTTTTCTCAAGAGTTCGAAATGCCGCAAATAAACCGTGGGCATAATATTCGGGACTCTTGAATATTATTTTTTCAGGGACAGTAACTGGCGGCTCTTTTATACCTATATATCCAATTTTTTTACCGGATACATCTTTACTTTGCCAAATTGAATCGTCCTTCCATAAAAGAAGGGGGACTAATGGAGCATAATGACGATAACGTGTTCCTGGAGATCTCTTTTTCTTTGCTTCTCCGGGAACAAGAACGACATCGCCAACAACTTCTTCTATGCGCTCCACTGGCATTCCACCTGCGCGAAGAAGCACCACAGAAGGCCCAGTTACATCAATGACGGTAGATTCGAGACCTACATCAGTAGCGCCTCCATCCAAAATGATGTCTACCCCATCTCCAATATCTGATAAAACAGATGCAGCTTCAGTCGGACTTGGGCGACCACTTTTATTGGCACTGGGAGCTGCAATCGGAACTCCAGCCGCTTTAATAAGCGCCATAGCAACAGGATGAGATGGCATACGAACAGCTACCGTTTCTAATCCCGCTGTAACTGAGTGAGGAACAATAGGCTTGACAGGAAGTACAAGAGTAAGCGGACCAGGCCAAAATACATCCATTAATAAGCGAGCTCTTTCATTGACATACGCTACGTTGTCTACAGCGTCTGGTGATGCGAAATGCAATATAAGAGGATTATCTGCTGGCCTGCCCTTTGCTGCAAAAATACTTCGCACAGCAACGTCATCCAAACCATTAGCTCCCAACCCATATACAGTTTCGGTGGGAAAAGCAACTAATTTACCAGACCGTATGGCCTGAGCTGCCTCATCTATAATATTGGGTTCAGGATTCCAACGCTCAACCTTATAAACGAGAGTCTTCAACGTTGTCACCCTCTCCATGGAAAGTATCAATAAAACGTTTTCTGAAAGCTGGAAATGTTCCTTGCAAAATTGACTCCCTGGCCTCTTCCATAAGTCTGATTAAGAACCTTAAATTATGCCAGCTGCAAAGTCTTGCCGCCAAAATTTCTCCCGCTTTATATAGATGACGCAAATATGCCTTTGTAAAATGACGGCATACATAGCAATCACATGTAGGGTCTAGAGGGGTAAAATCTCGTGCATAAATCTGATTTTTTATGTTAATCTTCCCCGTAGATACAAAAACTGTACCTGTGCGACCATTTCTAGTAGGCAAAACACAATCAAACATATCTACACCTCGAGCCACACCCTCCACAAGATTGGAAGGATGCCCCACGCCCATAAGATATCGTGGTTTATTGGAAGGCATAACGTGCTGAAGCACCTCTAGCATTTCGTACATGATATGATGAGGTTCTCCTACAGAAAGTCCTCCTATACCGTATCCAGGGAAGTCAATAGATGTAATTTCTTCAGCAGAACGTCTGCGGAGATCTTCAAATACCGAGCCCTGAACGATACCAAATAATGCCTGATCTTCACGACTATGAGCAGCTTTAGAACGTTTAGCCCACGCAGTTGTTCGTATTAAAGCTGCTTCTGCCTCTTCTTTAGTGCTCGGATAGTGCAAACACTGATCAAAACACATTGCGATATCGCTGCCTAGCTTCTGCTGCACATCCATAGACCATTCAGGATTCATAAGATGTCGACTTCCATCTATATGTGACTGGCACTCCACACCTTCATCTGTTACTTTATTCAAAGTTGCCAAAGAAAAGACCTGGAACCCCCCACTATCGGTAAGAATGGGATGGTGCCAATCCATAAAGGGATGAAGTCCGCCAGCTTCTGCAACTATATCCGCTCCAGGACGAAGATAGAGATGGTATGTATTCGATAAAATAATTTGTGCCCCTATTTCCTCCAATTCAAATGGGGCCATGGCCTTAACCGTTGCCTGGGTTCCCACTGGCATAAAGACTGGTGTACGAATAATGCCATGAGGTGTTATGAACTCGCCAGCTCGGGCACCTGTAACGGGACATTGTGCCTGTAATTTAAACTCGAACATTACATTTCCCCCCATCCCAAAAGCGCACAGGAATTGCGCCATAGAATGCTTTTCAGCTCTTCTACATCAATCTTTCTGCATTTTGCAACCATGTCGTACACCTCTGACACATATGCAGGCTCGTTACGCTTTCCTCGATGATGCTGAGGAGCCAACCAAGGGGAATCTGTTTCGCACAAGAGCCTCTCTATAGGAATAGCGGCAACAATATCACGTAATTCTTGATTTTTTTTGTACGTTACAGGTCCGGCAAAAGAAAGGTAGAAGCCTAATTCAAGTGCTCGTTGCGCCTCTTCTGTATCCCCTGAAAAACAATGTATCACACCATAAAAATGAGATCTTCCACTTTCGTCAAGAACATCGAAGAGATCATCGAAGGCATCTCGAACATGGAGAATCAATGGTTTATTTACTTTCTCTGCCAGCTCAATATGCCAAAGAAGGGATTGTTTTTGTATTTCGCGAGGGGAAAGATCATAAAAATAATCAAGTCCACTTTCGCCAATAGCCAATACTTTGGGATGTTGCGCCATCGAAAAAAGCTCTTGAGGAATTCCTTCCTTTATTGTTGACGAATCGTGCGGATGTACACCAACGGCAGCAAAGAGACCGTACGACTGGTACTGCTCAGCAAGGTCTATGGCCCATTGACTCGTAGGAATATCTCCAGCCACAACAAGCATTCTTCGCAAACCTTGGTCATATGCACGCTGAATAACTTGCTCCATATCGCTATTATAATCTTCTGAATTTAAGTGACAGTGCGTATCAACTAAATAAGACACTTTAACCACACCTTACATCATTAAAAATATCGGGTTTCTCCTCAGGAGAAACCCGATAAACATATCTCCTGTTGTCATAAAAACTAACTGATGCGACACCCCAAGGGGATTTCTTTATCAGGCGTAAGAAGGGCCAAAACAGACTTATCTGCCGGACCACACGCCAAAAGCATCCCTCGGCTCTCTACTCCACAAAGTTTCGCAGGTTTCAAATTTACAACAACGATTATTCTTTTTCCCAACAACTCTTCCTGGGTGAAATGCTCTTTTAAACCAGAGACAATAGTACGCTTTTCATATCCGAGATCCACAAGCAACTTATATAGTTTTCTCGCTTTGGGAATTTCCTCAACAGAAACAATTTTCCCTACCCGAAGCTCTACTTTTGCAAAATCATCAATAGGAATTTGCTCTTCGTGATTCCCCGGATCTGGTGCATTCCCTTTTTTAGCTTCGCGTTCTGCCTTTTCTTCTTTCCATTTAGCTATATCTATACGAGGAAACAAAACGTCTCCCTTTGTAGTAAGAGTCCCTGCAGGAAAACTCCCAAAAGAGAAGGCTGGAATTCTGTGCTTTTCAGGTGTCCCTTCAAGCCCCAGCTGTTTCCATAGTTTTTCCGCTGTCCACGGCATAAAGGGAGCCACGAGAAGGCCAGTAGCACGAAGTATTTCGGCCAAAACAAAGAAAACCGTGTCAAGACGTTCCTGCGGACCTTCTTTGCCAAGTTTCCAAGGCATAGTCTCATCTATATATTTGTTTCCTCTTCGAATAAGAGCCCAGATGACTTTTAATGCATCGTCAAATGCAAAATTCGACATGCGTTCTTCAACATCAGAGAAAGTAGTCTGAATGAGAGTTTCAATCTCCTTATCAACTTCCTCAAAATCTCTATGTGCAGGAATAACACCATCTCTGAAATTCTTTACCATCTGAAGGGTTCTGTTTAATAAATTCCCCAAGTCGTTGGCGAGATCTGAATTAATTCTCTGAACCATTGCCTGTTCAGAGAAATCTCCATCATGTCCGAAGGGAACTTCTCGCAAAACAAAATATCTAAAGGGATCAACACCATAAACATCGGCCATCTCAAAAGGATCAACTACATTTCCCTTAGATTTAGACATCTTCTCGCCTTCCACAGTCCACCAGCCATGGGCAAAAACTGACACTGGAGGATTCAGGCCAAGAGCCAGAAGCATTATGGGCCAAATCACACAGTGGAAACGAATTATATCCTTGCCTACTAAATGGTGGACATTTGGCCAAAATTTACGAATTTTTTCATCGTCTTTCATATATCCACATGCCGTCAAATAGTTGATGAGAGCGTCAAACCACACATAGACAACATGCTTTTCGTCTCCAGGAACAGGAATACCCCATTTAATGCTTGTTCGAGAAACAGACTGATCTCGAACGCCACTACGGATAAAGCTGACAATCTCGTTATAGCGGCTTTTTGGCATTACGGCCTTGAGATTCTTTTCATAATATTCAAGAAGCTGATCTGCATACTTGGAGGCACGGAAAAAGTAGCTTTCCTCTTCCATTTTTTGAAGAGGACGTTTACAGTCAGGGCAGGTTTTGTTTTCTCCCATGCTGCTCTCGGGAACATATGTTTCGCAAGGAACGCAATACCATCCTTCATATGTTCCTTTATAAATGTCTCCTTGATCCATCAATTTTTTAAAAATAGCCTGAACGACTTTTTCATGACGTTCCTCTGTTGTACGAATGAAATCGTCATTGGAAATATTGAGAACTTCCCATAGCCTACGGAAATTCTCCATGGTCTTATCAGCCAGTTCTTTAGCCGTCATTCCCTTTTTTTCAGCACTCTGCTGAATCTTTTGTCCATGCTCATCTGTCCCTGTGCAAAAGAAAACATCATATCCCGTCATACGTCGATAACGAGCCATAACGTCTGCTGCAATTGTTGTGTAAGCGTGTCCTATATGAGGGATGTCATTGACATAATAAATAGGCGTGGTGATATAAAAACTTTTTTCTGACATCGTTGTTCCTCCCTTATCAATCTATTTTCTGTCGCAAGCGAATAATCCATTCTTTTACCGTGTTTTTCGCTACAGGATAATGCAGAATTATAAAATTTACAACTTCTTTCTGGGTCATGCCATCTGCTAGCATATTTTCAGCTTCTTTTTTCCACTGATCATCATCAAATTCTTTCAGCGATGGCTTATCTATTACTAAAACAAGTTCTCCGCGTATTCCTTCTTCTTCGATTTGCCGCAAAAGAAGTTCAAGAGTGGATCGACGCGCTTCTTGATAAATTTTACTTATTTCTCTCACAAGAGCTGCTGGTCGGTTCCCGAAAATTTGAAGAATATCTGCTATATGTTTTTTCGCTTTATGGGGTGACAGATAAAAAATAAGCGAGTACACATGAGATTTTAAACTTTCAAGAGCTGCTCTGCGCTCTCCCTGTTTATCTGGGAGGAACCCGTAAAAAGTAAAAGGATGTGTTTCAAATCCCGACTGAATAATAGCTGGTACAAAGGCTGTTGCTCCCGGAAGGACATCGATTTCTACATCACAAGCGATAGCTGCCCGAATAAGGACACTTCCAGGATCCGATATTCCTGGCGTTCCGGCATCAGAAACAAGAGCAATATTTTCTCCTCTTTTAAGCCTTTCCACAAGCTGATCTGTTCGCTTTTGTTCGTTATGAGCATAGTATGAAATTGTCGGAACATGGATTTTATAACGTTGCAAAAGTATCGCTGTTTTTCGAGTATCTTCACAAGCAATAATATCTGCATTTCTCAACACTTTTATGGCTCGCAATGTTATATCTTCGAGATTTCCTACAGGAGTAGGAACTACATAAAGAGACATATTGTCACTCCCTCTCTAAAGAATAAGCGGCAAGAAGTTCAGGCGTAAAGTTTCCTTTTTCATCGTAAATATAGAGAGGTGGCTCTATTATCACGCCTTTTCCGGCAGAACGAACTGCATCAACTAAAAAAACCGTGGCTTTTTTCCCTGGGTAAGGATGAACCATTCGTATACGCTTAGGTTCAAGCTTCTCATTAACGAGAGTAGAAACAACTTCGGCTGCTCTTTGCGCTCTAAAAACCATAAAAAGATGACCTCTATTTTTCAATATAAAACGAGCTGCCTTCACTACGTCTAATAAGGAGCAATAAAGACCGTGTCGGGCTGTTGCATCACTAAACGAATCCTTCCACCGACTTCTATCAGATTCGTCGTAAGGAGGATTCGTCACAACTATATCAAAAGATTGGGGAGCATACATCTCTCTAATTGCACGCAAATCACCAACAGAAAAAAGCGTACGCTTATCTAACTCATTTTCTTGGGCATTTCGCTTTGCTAGGTTAATCAGATCTTGTTGTATATCTATTCCCTCTATAAAAGGCACCTCAGGTAAGCGAAGCGCCAACAGAAGAGAAATCACTCCTGTTGCGCAACCAAACTCAAGGATCTTATCTTTTTTACGAGCTTTTACAAAGGACGCTAGAAGAATAGTATCAACTGTAACGCGAGGCCCATCCACTGGCTGCCACGCCTTTAAAGCTCCGTAAAGAACATTGTCTCTTGTTATCTTTATTCCGTCCATTCGTCAAGATGTACTCCTATCACTTTAGAAAGTCCGGGCTCATCCATAGTTACTCCATATAGAACATCCGCCCGTTCCATGGTACTTCGTCTATGAGTCATTGCCAATATTTGCATGTTTGCTGCATAATCAGTAACCAAATCTACAAAACGCAAGAGGTTATACTCATCCAGAGCAGCGTCAACCTCATCAAGAATAGCTAAAGGGACTTCTGCTACTTCCATCGTTGCAAAAAGCAAGGCTATAGCGGTCAAAGACTGCTCTCCACCTGATAACTGTGTAAGATTTTGCAAACGTTTACCGGGAGGACGAGCAAAAATATCCACACCCGCTTCCCACAAAGAAAGGCCTTCTTCTAATTCTAGGTGAGCTTCCCCTCCGCCAAAAAGTCTTTGGAACAAGGAATTGAAGCGTTCATCAGTGCTTTTTAAGGCCTCTCCAAACAAGATTCCTACACGTTCATCCGTATCTCGAATAAGTGCTTTTAACTCCTTTATGCCTAAATGAACGTCTTCTATCTGTTCTGAAAGAAATTTTAACCTGTTTTGCAACGATTCATTTTCTGAAAGAACACCTAGGTCATACTCTCCCAGTTCTCGAACTTTCTTTTCAAGACGTCTTACACTTGCAAAGCTTTCCTCTTCGTATTCCGATATTACATAATCAGTTTCTGGATAATGGTATGTATCTTCCCATAAAGAAATGATCTGGTTGAGTTCAGTTTGTGCAGAATCTATTTGTCGTTGACAATCTTTTAATTTTTCCTCTTCAACTTGAACTCTCTTTTGTGCTTGTACACTACGTTGCGAAAGAAGGGCTATTCGTTGAGTGAAATCAGTATTTTCTTTCAGAAGTTTTTCACAGCTATAAACTATTTGTTGCTTTTCTTGCCACAGCTTAAAAGAGTTCTTTCCCAGAACCTGAAGTGCAGAAAAACTGTTCTCTATGTTAATGGCCGCTTTTTGGATATCATCATTAATCCATTGTAGCTTTTCATTACGTTGAGCAATCTCTAAGTCGATACGACTTATGAGAGTTTTAATAGATTTTACTTTTTCACGAAAGACTGCTTCCTCTCCCTTTTCTATGGCAAGTTTCTGCTCAAGTTCTGTTTCGTCTGGCAAATCGCCAAAAGAAGCTATTGTTTCTTCTAGCCTTTTAATTTGATATTGAATATTTTCATGTTCTTCTTTTATTTGTTTAACTTCTTTAACTAACAGGGAATATTCATTTTCCAAACGCACTTTTTCTTCTTTTTGACGATCAAGCTTAAAGGAAATAGAGGAAAGTTGTTTTGCCATTTCTTGCTCCTCTTTTTTCCACCGCTCTTTATCTTCAGCAGCCAGCCGTTCTTCATCTTCAGCCTGTTGCAAAAGTGCAACAATTTTTTTAAGTTCTTCTCTGTGAATATTAAGATTTTTCTCTAATTCTTCAATTTGAAGACGCCTCTCAATGGCTCCTCCTGATTTACGAAATTTTCCACCGCTTACGCTTCCTCCAACAGTAAAAACATCACCATCAAGTGTCACCATGGGAAAAGAAGCTCCTTCTCGTGAGAGAGCCATTCCTACGCTGTATTCTTCCACAATAAGGAGATCACCTAAAAGATGTTTAACGGCTATTTCCCAAAAAGGATCTGGCGAAATAAGTTCTGTAGCCCATCCTACTATTCCCTTCTGGGGGAGTCTGACTGTATAATCGGGGCAACGCGGATGGCAACGTTCTAGAGGAAGAAAGGTAACACGCCCTGCCTTTTTCTTTTTTACCAGCTCTATTCCCTGTGCTGCATCTTCAAAGGATTGGACAAACAGCCAAAACTGACGCCCACCTAGATAGGCTTCTAAACACGAAGCGAGCCTCTCTTCACATGAAAAAGACTCCGCAGCCATTTTCACTTTAAGAGGCAATTTCCCTAATTTCTGCGCAGCCAGCACTACTCGAACAGGTTCCGGATAAAGTCGCTGTTCTGTATTTTCGAGTAGTGTATCAAGCTGATTTTCTAATGCTCCTACATTCTTTTTAAGTTGTGATAGTGAAGAAGCTAACTGCTGACACTGACTATAAGCTTCTCCATGTCGTTCTGTCGCCTTCTTATGGGCTATTTGAACAGAATCAAACTTTTCCTTGCCCTCTTCAATATCCTTCTCTATCTGCAACAAAGCTTCATTTGCTATTGACATCTCACTGGCGTTCTTCTCAAGTCGCTCTTGTCTGGCCTGTAACCGGGAACGAAGTCTTACTTCTGTTTCCTCCATTTGAGAGTGTTCATCTATACTTTTCTGCCGGAGTTCTCGCTCTGTCTGAACAGTAGAGCGGAGATCCGAAAGTTCCCCTGATAGAGTTAAGACCGCTTTTTCCTTATCTTGCAAGGAAGAGAGTACTGTTTCATACTGTTTTTTAGCATCGAATGCCTCTTTTTGAACTCCTTTAAGAGCCTGTTGAACACCTTTTCTTTCTTTATCTTGAGTTCTAAGATGTTCACGAGCTGATTTTACAGAAAGAGCCGTTGTAAAACACTGACGTTTCAGCGATTCTCTCTGCACTCTTAAAGAAGCTATTCTTTCAGACATCATTCGTTGCTGACGTTCATAAGCTTCTACTAGACCTTGATAATGAGCCCAACCATCTTCCCAAATGTTTTGCCATTCCCAAGCCCTGTTTTTACGTCTTTCCAACGCATCAATATGACACTGAAATGAAGATAGCTTTCTCTCTAAAAAGGCACGTCGGGAAAAGTAGTAATAACGACGTTTTTCTTCTAGCTCATCTAAAAGCTCCCGAGCCTTCGCAGCGATAACAACTAGAGGCGCAATTTCATCACGACGAGTTGTTAATTCAAAAACTAAAGTCTCTAAACGCGTCAATTCTTCTGTCGCCGATTTTAACTTTTGGCTCGCATCTTCTCTCTTTTTACGATATTGATCAATGCCAAAAAGAGCCTCTAATACAGCCCGCCTTTGCATCGGCCTCTGATGAATTGCTTCTGCCACTTCACCTTGGCCAATAAAAGAAAAACGTTCGCCTTCTAAATGCCACTGACGTTTCACATCCTCTAAATCTTGCAGGCGAATCCGCATTCCATCTACTGCAATAACCGATCCAGTATCAGAGGCGTAATCTCTTTTTATGGTACAAATCTTCGGATCTTCTCTAAGAGAAAGAGCTACCTCCGTTGATGTAGCAGGCTGAAGACTTATGCTCCCCTGAAAAAGAAGATCACTTTGTTTCGTTATTCTAAGACACGTAGGGCTACCCTCTCCAAGTACCCAGCGCAGCCCATCTAGTATATTGCTTTTACCACTACCGTTAGGACCTACAATAGCTGTAAAACCAGGAGAGAAGGTTAGTTCGTGAGTTCCACCGAAACTTTTAAACCCCTTAAGACGAAGTCGTTCGATAAACACGAATCTGAGCCTCCCACTGCTCCATTTGTTCTACGCGACGCTCTACTATGTCTATTGGCCCCTGAACATCAAGCCTGAACTTTTCCCAAGCAAATTCTGAAGCCGCTACTATGAAGATACGTCTTTGCAACTCTTCTTCCCATAAGGGGAGATACGTTTCTGCAATATATTGAGCAATAGCAGGGTGTGCTTCTAAAAGCATAGCCTCTGACTTGTTCGAAAGAGCTACTTTTCTCAAAAAACGTTTGACATGCATAGCTACTGTGTCTTCTTTCAAGACCCAGCCATACCCTCCACAGAAAGGACATCCACGGGTCATAACGGATCGCACATCTGGGCGAGCTCTCTTTCGAGTTATTTCAACAAGGCCTAATTGAGATACTCCAAAAATCCTTGCTCTATATCGATCGTTCTGAAATACTTCGTCCAGTCTATGAAGCAGTTTCTGCCTGTCTTCTTCATATTCCATATCTATAAAATCAATAACCACAATTCCGCCAATAGCTCGCAGTCGAAGTTGGCGAGCTATTTCATCAGCAGCCTCCAAATTAGTATCAAGAACTGTATGGCGCAAGTCAGTATCTCCCACATATTTTCCTGTATTTACATCAATGACAGTGAGAGCTTCTGTATGATCAATAATAAGATACGCACCAGATCGAAGCCATACTTTTCGATCAAGAGCCGTTTCTAACTCTCTCTCGATTCCATAAAAATCAAAAATAGGGGAATTTCCTTCATATAAATTAACATCAGGCTCTTTACCGTTCATAATGCGTTTCAAATATTCATTAACTTTATGAAATTCTTCTTCACTATCTATTACTATTTCCCCAACGTCTCCAGTCAACTCGTCTCGAAGCACACGTCCAACAAGACCTATGTCTCTATAGATAAGACATGGAGCTGTCTGGACCTCCGCTTCGTGGCTAATTTCATTCCACAAATCCAAGAGAACATGCAAGTCGTGAAAAAGAGCTTCTTCCTCTACTCCTTCCGCAGCTGTACGGATAATTACACCAAAGCCTTCTCCTTCTTCTCTCAGCTTTTTGGCAATGGAGCGAAGACGCTTTCGTTCGTCTTCATTCGATATTCTTTTAGAAACACCTGTTTCCTGTCCATCGGGAACCAGAACAAGATAACGACCAGGCAAAGAGATTCTGGAGGTCACTCGTGCACCTTTATTTTTTCGAGCTGCCTTAACAACCTGAACAACCACTTCCAAATTAGGCTTTAAATCAAGACCTTTGGCATCATTCAAATATAAGAAAGCGTTACGTCCATCGCCCAAATTTACAAAAGCAGCGTGGATTCCAGGTAAAACACTATCAACTCTCGCCTTATAGATTTCACCTGTTTTCTGACGTTCCCACATCCGTTCTACGAAAATATCAACAAGCCGCCCCTTTTCAAGGATGGCAACCCTCATTTCCTCAGGATCTAAAGTGTTAGCAATTATTTTTCTGTCTGTCATCATATAACATCCCCCTGAGGAACTACAGGGTCAACATCTGTTCCGTTCCATACCCCCACAGCGGTACGGACAAGATGCACATCAGGCCAGCCTTTTACATAGTCAGCCTCAACTATTCTTTTCACCAAAGAACCCGCGCCAAAAGCAAAAGGCGAGCCTAAAACAAGTTTTAAAAAAGCTCCATCTCTGGAACTATGCATTATCTTCTGAGGCAAGAATATTCCTTCTTCCACATCATCAACAAATCTATCAAAATTCAAAGGAGAACGAAAAGACAGCAAATACCCCGATGCATCGCAGCTTTTACTTAAAGAAGGTCCTTCATAAATCTGTGCACCTGTTATTGTAAAAGCCTCTGGAATACAGCTATTCCACTGATATAAAAAATCGTCATTCCAAGAATCAACCCACATATCAGCAGGCTCTGCAAGCGCTACAACACCTACTGGAAGTTCAGGACCTAAACTTATTCGAGGTCTTGGTGTAAACCCTTCTGTCAAAGCAAAAACTAAACCTGCTCTTCGTCCTGATCTATACAAAAGCTGGGGCATAGCTATATGGGGGATAAAACATCCCCGTCCCCTTTTGGCATAGGTAAGCCTTACTCGAATCATAGTAACGATCCCCCTTTAGACCACTGGCAGCCATTATTTTGCCAACCACATCCATGGCAGTGAGACCAACGACAATCTGGGGTAAGCTGCTTTTTTACTGCATTTTCATGCTCCGACCATAAAAATGCACGAGATACCCCTGTATCAATATGATCCCAGGGAAGATGCTCACTATGAGATCTTTGACATGTTGTATAAAAAAGAGGATCTATATCGTTTTCTTCAAAAGCACTAAACCATCGTTGAAGGGAAAAAGTTTCACTCCACCCATCGAATCGAGCACCCTTTCTCCATGCACTTTCAATAACTTTTGCCAAGCGACGATCGCCTCTGGCAAAGACACCTTCAAGAAAAGTCTGCTCTGGCTCATGATACTTTAATGACACACGGCGATTATAGATTTGATGTTTTAAAAACTGACCTTTTTCTCGAAGTTCATCAATAGAGTTTTGTCGTTCCCACTGGAAAGGCGTATGCCCCTTCGGGACAAAACCAGCTACTGAAACAGCAATATTTACATTTCTTTTACATGCCTTACCAATCGACAAAGCGTGAAGAGCAATATCAATAATTCCTTTTAAATCCTCCTCTGTTTCGGTAGGAAGCCCCATCATGAAATACAATTTGACTCTATTCCAACCATGGTTGAAGGCAGCATTCAATGAATTATCAATATTTTCTTCTGTTACTCCCTTATTAATAACGTCTCTAAGTCTCTGCGTACCCGCTTCAGGAGCAAAAGTCAAACCGCCACGACGCATAATTTCAAGGTTCGCAGCTAAATCGACTGAAAAGGAATCCATTCTTAAACTTGGCAAACTCAGTTTTACACCTTTCTCGTCAAGGAAAGGTGCAACATCGTTAAGCAATGTGTTGAGGCCAGAAAAATCACACGAGGCTAACGAAACCAGGCCAACCTCCTCCCAACCTGAGGCAAGAACAAGTCGTTGTATTATTTCTTTTATTTCTTCAGGGGTACGTTCTCGCACTGGGCGGTAAATTATACCTGCCTGACAAAAGCGACATCCTCGCGTGCATCCTCTGAAAATTTCCACAGGAACTCTATCATGAACAATTCCTGCGGCAGGAACAATAAGACTATCCGGGTAAAAAGCACCACGAAAATCTTGTATCACTTGCCGCTTTATAGGCAATGTTTGATGAACAGAAGAAAAAGAGACTCCCTCTTCTCCATAGGTAACATCCACAAGAGAAGGAACATAAACTCCCTCTATCCTTGACAATGCCAATAAGCGTTCATCTCTCGATAGCCCCTTTGTTTCAGCTAACACATCAACCATCTGGGGAAGTGTAATTTCTCCTGCCCCAAGACAAAAAGCATCAATAAAAGGCGCTATTGGTTCTGGTGTTAAAGCCCCAGGCCCCCCGGCAAAAACAATAGGGTCACTTTCCCCTCTCTCTTCTGAATAGAGAGGGATTCCTCCTAAATCAAGCATTGTTAATATATTAGTAAAGCTTAATTCATATTGAAGGGTAAATCCTACGGCATCAAATGTAGATAGAGGACGATCTGTCTCTATAGAGCCAAGCAACAGATTGTTTTTCCTCAACAGATCCTCCATGTCAATCCACGGACAATAGGCACGCTCCACATCAGCCCGTGGAAGATGCTTAAGAAGGCTATAAAGTATCTGGAAACCAACGTAACTCATTCCTATTTCATACACATCAGGAAAGGCCAAACAAAAACGCACAAGAGATGGATCTGGCTCTTTAGGCTTTACCGGTCCCCACTCGCAACCAGCATAGCGCGAGGGACGGGAAACCTGTGCCAAAAGAGGCCACAGCGCATCCTCAAACTCAGGGAATTTCATATAATTCCTCCCAACAAAAATCTATTCATAATCTTTCACTGTCGAAAGATATACGCTCATAATGAGAGCCATGGCAATAAAAACAGCTAAGAGAGAACTACCACCATAGCTTAAGAAAGGAAGTGGCAATCCAGTAACAGGAAGAAGTCCCATGCTCATGCCAATTGATTCTATAACCTGGAACCAAATCCATGTTGCCAAACAAGCGACTAACACCTTTCCTCGTGTATCCTTACAACGAAGACCAGCTTCGATTATTTTCCAAAATAAAATAGAAAAGAGAGCTAATAGCAAAATAGCTCCCAAAAAACCAAATTCCTCAGCATAAACGCTAAAGATAAAATCAGTATGTGGTTCCGGCAGAAAACGAAGCTTACTCTGAAGCCCTTGAAGAAAGCCTTTTCCAAACAGCCCACCTGAACCAACAGCAATTCGTGATTGAATAACGTTATATCCTGCTCCTAGAGGATCCAGAGCAGGGTTCAAAAAGACAAGTAACCTTTTTTTCTGATACTCTTTCAAAAATTGCCACCCTATAGGAAGCAACATAAAACCCAAACTAGTTAGCGTCAAGGTATATTTTTTCGGAGCCCCTGCAATAATTAAAGCAACGAAAGTCATAAGGCCATATACTATAGTACTCCCCAAGTCTGGTTGTATGAATACAAGTAAACTAGAAACGGAAGCAAGAGCCAGCCCTCCTATAAAACGAGATAACGTGTCTGGCGGATATCGACATAAATGTTTGGACAAAACAAGTGCCAGACCTATTTTCCCCGCCTCAGAAGGTTGGAAATGAAAGGGACCGAGGTTCAGCCAACTTTGAGCACCTTTTATTGTTAACCCCATGATAAGAACGATGAGAAGCAATATGACAGATGCCCAATATAAAGGGTACGCCCAACGAAGCAAGCGACGATAGCCTATTTTCAATACGAGCAGAAAAACAACAATAGAGATACCGCCCCATACAAGCTGACGGAGAGCAAATCCACCAGTTCTATGAGTAACTCCTACTCCTGCACTGTATATAGATATAACGCCTAAAGCAAAGAGAGCAAGTACCGAAAAAAAGAGTACTTTATCTCCATATATTATAAGTTCCTTTAACGATAGCTTCTTTTCATCCATCCGGCTTCATAATCTCTATTCGCTCTTATTTGTCCTTTTAATTCTCACAACTGGAATGTTTGCAACAAAGGCAACCGATTTATCTGCTCTATCGAGATCCATTTCAATGTTACCCGTATCAATCTCCATGTATTTAGAGAGAACTTCTATCATATCCTTACGAAGTTCTTCCATAAGACCAGGAGAAATATCAGAACGATCATGAATCAATACGATTTGAAGTCGTTCTTTTGCTGTTTTCTTCGTTCCTTGACGTCCGAAAAGTTTTTGAATTATTCCCATCATGCTCTTCTCTCCTCCTAGATCTCTATAACCCGAACAACCGTCTTATCCCAGAGAAAAATCCGGACCCTTCGTGACTGTTAAGATTCAAAAAGGGTACCTCTTTTCCAAGAAGACGATCCGCAATATTCGTAAACGCCTGAGAAGCAAGAGACGTATCTCCACTGGTGAGTGGTTCTCCCCTATTCGCTGATTTAACAACGCTCTCATCATCAGGTACGATTCCGATAAGTTCTATGGCCAAGACATCAAGAACGTCCTGAACATCAAGCATTTCTCCTTCTTTGACCATTTTCGGTTTGACTCTGTTGATAACAAGGCGAATAGGTGCTTTTTCCATAGATTCAAGAAGCCCTATGATACGGTCAGCATCGCGCACTGAAGGAATTTCAGGAGTAGTTACGACGAGAGCTTCAGTTGCCCCAATTGCAGCATTTTTAAAGCCCCCTTCTATTCCTGCAGGACTATCTATAAGAATAAAATCAAAGTCTTCTTTTTTGAGCATTTCGCACAGATCTACCATCTGTTCGGGATTTACTGCATCTTTCGTTCGCGTCTGAGCTGCCGGAAGCAAGAAAAGGTTATCTACCCTTTTATCTCGTATTAAAGCTTGAGGAAGACGGCATGCACCCTCTATAACATCTATAAAGTTGTAGACTACACGATTCTCCAGCCCCATAACAACGTCAAGATTTCTAAGACCAATGTCAGCATCAATGGCCACTACTTTAAATCCAGCTTTGGCCAATGCAAAAGAAACGTTAGCGGTAGTTGTTGTTTTACCAACACCACCCTTACCAGACGTTACAACTATGACTCGAGGCTCCACGAAAATCCCTCCATTCCCTATGTTCTTATAATTTTAGTTCTCGAACAAAGAGAGAACCTTGTTCAAGCGTGATAATAACAGGGTGTCCCCACCATTCCATTGAACTATCAAGGTAACTTCCTACTTTATGACCCAACCTAACTTGTTTTGCCTGGAAATCTCCTACTACGATATTTTGCCCCTCATCACCATCGGAGCCAGCATGTGCGAGACCTTTCAGACGCCCCCAGATACAAATATTGCCAGAAGCTATTACTTCCGCTCCATCATTGATATGTCCAATAACGACAACGTCGCCTCCATGCTCTATTCGCTGACCGGAACGAAGTGACCGTATAAGGAAAAGAGTATCACAACTTTTTCCCTTCCGCGGAGAAACTTCACGAGCAGGCTCACCCGTTTTCATCCCCCAGGATTGAAGTAAATACTGGCTCTCTGCATCATACGTAACCCACGATGAAATACATACATGTTGGGCATAAATAAATTCATTAAGAAGACGTATTATAAAATCCTTGCCTAAAGAACGACCTTGAAAGTCAAGAATAACTTTCATCCCCAACAACGCTTTTGCCTGAGATGAAAGACTAATAAGGTCTGTTAAAACATCTTTTTCAGATAATTCCTCAGGAACAATAAGACGCAGACCTTCACCTGTTCCCTTCAATTGTACTGGAGTTTGAAACGTTTCCATAGACTCCATACTCCTTCCTTCTTCAGGTCGAGAAACCTATTTCGTCAAATCATGCCCTACGAGGTAAGCCAAAATTTCACCTACAATAGGAGCCGCTATAGAACTTCCATGTTCTCCTGCTTCAACAACAGCCACAGCAACGTAGCGTGGCTTATCTACCGGTGCATAACCTGCGAAAAGTGCGTGATCAGCACCATGAGCATTTTGGGCCGTTCCAGTTTTTCCTGCAACAGTTACCCCGAAAGTTCCAGCTCTCCAACCTGTTCCTCCCTTTACAACTTTTTCTAATCCCTCTTGAACAATCTGCATATTTTTCTTGGAAATATTCAATTGTTTGGGGGGAACTGCATTTCTTCTATAAAGATAAGGCGTAACTAATTCGCCTCCATTAGCAAATACCCCATACATCCGAGCTAATTGAATCGGAGTCATCAAAAGAAAACCTTGTCCAATAGAATAATTGACCGTGTCTCCCTGATACCATGATTCCTTTACAACTCTTTCTTTCCATTCACGACCAGCCCTGTTACCAGAAAGCTCCCCAGGAATATCTATCCCTGTCAACTCTCCGACTCCAAATTTCTGTCCCCAATTCGCCAGTCTGTTAATTCCTAATTTTATTCCTACTTGATAAAAGTATACATCACATGAACTGCTTAAAGCTTCTTTTAATGATATACTACCATGTCCGCTTCTTTTCCAACACCTAAAAGTTCTACGACCCAATTGAAAAGCTCCGCTACAGAAAAAACTTGTTTTAGGCGTAACTTCCTTTTCTTCAAGAGCCGCTATGGAAACTAAGGCCTTAAATGTGGATGCAGGAGGATATACTCCCGCAATACTCCGATCAAGCATAGGCCGCTCCGGGTCGTTCAGCAATGACCGCCATTCCTTAGCGGACACTCCCCAAGCCAAGGGGTTATTATCATAAGAAGGGGAGGTATAGAGCACTAAAACAGCTCCTGTTTCAACATCCAACGCTACAACAGCTCCTCTATTGCCCTCTATAAGATCAGCCGCTAATCTCTGCGCCCCTAAATCAAGAGTAAGGTAGAGATCTTGTCCCTTCACTGGAGGCTTAAAATCCAGATCTTGAACGCGTCTTCCCCGGGCATCAACTTCTATTGATTCTTCACCGGGAAGTCCTCGTAAAAGAGATTCATATGAATACTCTACGCCAGCTTTGCCTATAATATCTCCGCCTACATAATCCCCATCTCGTTTCGACTTCAACTCATCTTCACTTATTTCAGCAACATAACCTGTAACATTTGCAGTCAAAGCCCCTGAAGGATAGGTTCGACGCCATACTGGAACAGGGAAAAGCTGAGAAGGGAATTCCGGGTCAGCAATAAGTTCTGCCATTTGGGTCAATGTAAGATTTGAAACAACGCGTACAACCCGATAAGGCGCCCAATATTGCCGCTTCACGGTGGCTTTTATTTCTTCAGGCGTTAATGGGATGCCATGTTTTTGGAATATCCTTGATGTTTTAACTGCAAGTTCATCTTTTTCGAGATCAAGAGGATACCCCATAATATCGAAGGTGCGGATATTAATTGCCAAAGGGGCACCATTACGGTCAAAAATATTTCCACGAGATGGTGCAAGGCGAATAAATCGAAGACGATTATTAGCCGCTAGTTTAATATAGCTATCGGCATGGATAATCTGAAAAAAGTAAAGGGCCACGGCAAGTAAAGCTATAGAGCCAAGGATGACTACTCTCCATATGCGGAGACGTCGATCTATATCAGTTCGAGAATTAGACATCGTTTTGTTCGGTCCTCCACGCATAAAGAAGACATGCAAACATAACCATGGGGATAAGAACAGCTTGCTGAACAAGGAAGGCTTTTAAAATAGTCTGCTCACGGAATCCCCACATAAGTAATCGAATGAATGTCAAAAGTAGGTGAGAACTCCATACTAAAAGGCCAAAAGCAGTAATGCTTCGGGCTGAAGATGGCAAAGAAAACCATATCCATCGGGCAAAAAATATAGATACAACATAAAGTCCAGAAGAAACACCTATGAGACCAGGCCAGCGTAAATCCCATAACAGCCCTCCGATAAAACCTATCCAAAGAATAGATATTCCTTCTTCGTGATTTTTTAAAGCTGAATAAAGAAGAACGAGAAGGAAAATTTCAGGAACTAGAAAATGGCCTGAAGAGAAAACGCGAAGAAGATCTTGAATATACCAAGCTATAACAAAGGAAATCATTGTTCAGTATCTCCTTTGAGTACTTCAACACTGTACAATTGAACAAAATCAGCCCCTGGTTCGATTTTATATGCGACAAAACCTCCAGAAAAATGCCGCAAGTCACCTGTGACCTTTCCTACAGGAAGGCCTGGAGGTAAACTTTCACTAACAAGAGCAGTACTCACCGTCATATTTTTTTCTATTGATCTCCCCTCAGGGATATATTGAAGCCATATGTCTCCCTGTCCATCTCCTGTCACAATACCCAAATCACGTGTCTGGTCCACAACTACAGGAATAAAAAGAGACGCAGAAGTTATTAGCTCCGCCCATGAATACCCTTTTTCGACACGGGTGATTCGGCCAACAAGATTTCCGTTTTGCAAAACAGGGGATCCGGGTTGTAGTCCCTTTTCCTTCCCTTGATTTATTCGTATTTCTGTCCACCAATTTTCTGGAGAACGAAGTGTTATTCGAACATATTCTGCCGACTGCTCGATTTTTTTCTTTATTTCCTCTACTTCATCTTTATTAATAGCTAATTTGAGCACCCAATTCTCTTGCGATAACTCTTGTATCTGCGCTATAAGGTCAGCTCTTTCCTTAAACCAAAAAGATACTTTTCTAAGGGTATCACTTAAAAAAACGGCTGGAATTTCAGGATAGTATAAAAATTTTCCTACCCAGTCACTTGGTGTACGAAACGCTGAAAGCTGAGGAGCAAGAGCCAACAGCAAAAGGCTCGTAGCAAGGGCCACGAGCCCGTGTATAACTTCTTTACTGAAATCGCCAGAGTCTGGCTTGCGCATCTTACAATCTCCAATACATTACTGTGAGCCTTTTTCAACAGAGAGAAGAACCTTTTTCATATCATCAAGATTCTCAAGTATTTTCCCCACTCCTTGAGCTACTGAAAAAAGAGGATCTTCAGCAACAATAACGGGTGTACTTAACGATTTCGAAAGGCGTTCGGGAAGGCCACGAAGTTGGGAAACTCCTCCCGAAAGGATTATACCTTGATCTACAATATCTTTGGAAAGCTCAGGTGGTGTCTGCTCCAAAGCTACCTTTACCATATCTTCAATTCGACGAATAATAGGTTCAAGAGCCTCTCTAACCTCAGGGGACGTTACAACATCAGCTTTAGGAAGACCATCAGCCAAGTCTCGCCCCTTTACTGCCATCTCCAATTCTTCTTCTAGTGGGAGAGCCGAACCAATCTGTATTTTCACTTCTTCAGCCGTCGTTTCACCAATGAGAAGAGCATATTTTTGTCGTAACATGGCTATAATGGCTTCGTCCATATCCTGCCCTGCAGTACGAAGCGAATTTGTAACCACTATACCTCCAAGGGAAAGAACGGCAACTTCACTCGTTCCACCACCAATATCAAGAATCATGCTTCCTCGCGGTTCTTTAATCGGAAGGCCAACTCCTATTGCTGCAGCAACAGGCTCTTCAACAACATAAGCTTCCCGTGCACCAGCCCCTAATGTAGCATCAATAACGGCCTTTCGCTCAACTTCCGTAACTTCCGCAGGAACTGATATGACTACTCTAGGATGAGATAAAACCATACTTCCGCCTGCTGCTTTTTTAAGACAATAACGAATCAATTCCTCTGTCATATCAAAGTTAGCTATAACACCATCCTGCATTGGCCATATCGTATAAACTCCTGTTGGCGTCTTACCTGCCATTGCTTTGGCTTCTCTTCCAACAGCAATAACTTCTATATTTCCGCCGCCTTTTATTTTCTTACGGATAGCCACAGCAGAAGGCTCGTTAATTACAATTCCCTTCCCCTTCACATATACAACGATATTGGTCGTTCCCAAATCAATACCAACGTCTGTTCCAAACATACCAGAAAGAAATCTGAACACTTGAACACTCCCCACCTTCATGTGGTATACCGCGAGGGAACCCGTATTTTTTCCCCTCCGGCAGCAATAAAATGCCCAATCAATTTTATATCGAGCACTTTGAGATTCCGCTCTACAAACTCAGTTAATAATATATCTTCCCTGCTAGGAGCTAACATACCATTTGGATGGTTATGAACTAAAACCATTCCTTTTGCGTCAAGGCGAACAGCCCTTCGAAATAAATATTTTACATCAAGGTACGCTCCTTCAATACCTCCATATGATATCCTATCTCTCGATATTATATTTTCCTTATCATCAAGAAACAAAGAAACAATTACTTCTCTATCTTCATGCGAAAGAAGGTGACACAAAGAGATTACCTTATTTTCCCATTTTTCGCATTCTCCTTCTCTTTCTGTTTCTGTTTCGTATATCATCAAACGTCTGCCTAACTCCATGGCAGCTGCAATAACTGCAACCTTAGCCTTCCCTATACCTCTTATTTTGTAAAACTCGGAAATGGAGGCTTGTGATATACCTTTCAATCCACCCAACACATGTAATAACTCTGCCGACATTTCAAGAACGTCTCTGTTTCCACTGCCTGTACGAAGAAGTACTGCAAAAAGTTCTGTTAATGAAAGTGCAGCAACTCCCTCTCGAAAAAGCCTCTCTCTTGGGCGTTCAGAGGGAGGCAAATCTTTTAACTTCACGAAAAACTACTTTTTTCTCTCTGGCCAGAAGGGATTTGACTCTCTTTCCTTCCCAATAGTCGTTTCTGGCCCGTGTCCAGGAAGAACTGGCATTGAATCTGGCAGAGTTGTTAATTTTTCAAGAGAACGAGAAAGAAGTTCTCCATCTCCTCCGGGAAGATCTGTTCTCCCAACGCTCCTGGCAAAAAGCGTATCACCAGACAGGAGCAACAGTTCACCGTTATGATCCACCGCAAAACAAAGACTTCCAGGAGTATGCCCAGGAGTAGCTATAACAGATATCGAAAATTCACCTATTTGTAGTTTGTCGCCATCCTCCAGTAACCGAGAAGCTTTCCATCCAACAAAATCCAGACCTAACCATTGAGAAAGATTCAAATCTGGATCACTTAAAAGATTCTCGTCATCTCGGGAAACGGCAACCCCTTTTGAAGCATAAGGGGCAAGAGAGGAAAGTCCTCCAATGTGATCGATATGAGCATGGGTCAAAAGAATCCATTCAAGATGGATATCATTTTCTTGCATGAATGAAATTATATCTGCAGGATCTCCGCCTGGGTCAACAAAAAAACCAGTCTTTTGATTATCCCAAAAGAGGAAACCATTTGTCCATAAACTTCCCAGGGGAAAGCGCTTATAATTCATTAGAGACCCTCCGGTGTATCAATTATGAGCGTAACTGGACCATCATTTACAAGTTCAACCATCATATGAGTTTGAAATACTCCCGTTTGAACAGGTACATTTCGTTCTCTAGCTTTCTCTACAAAAATAGTATAAAGCTTATCAGCCACATCGGGGGAAGCCGCTTCAACGAAAGAAGGGCGCCTTCCTTTTCTGCAGTTACCATAAAGAGTAAACTGAGAAACAACAAGCAATTCCCCGTTTACATCAAGAAGAGATCTGTTCATCTTCTCATCTTCATCTTCAAAAATTCTTAAATTAACTACTTTTTCTACAAGCCAATCTACATCGGCCTCTGTATCTTTTACAGAAACACCTAACAAAACAAGAAGCCCTTTATTTATGTTGCTTACCCTTTCAGCATCCACGGTTACTGATGCCGATGATACTCTTTGAACAACAGCTCTCATATTTTACCTTCACCCCCGGATGACTTCTATGACATTCTTAACCGCATTCAATCTAGCAACAACCGTGTAAAGATGCTCTATGTCTCTAACTCTGATCTCTATCTTCATTCGGGCAAGGGTTCCACCGACAACGTGAGCCTTGATCCCAACAATATTTCCATCACTTGCCATTATAGCCTGAGCTACATCAGTAAAAAGGCCAGATCTGTCCATAGCTTCGAGCTTCAATCGTGTCGTGTAATAATTCCCTCGCGTTCCAGCACCCCACGAAACGTTTATAAGTCTCGATTCTCCCGCCTCTTGTAAGTTAGGACAACCTAACCGATGAACAGTAATACCTCGAGTGCGGGTAGAATAACCGACAATTTCATCTCCTGGAACCGGAAGACAACAGCTTGCTATAACAACCTGAACACCTTCTGCGCCCTCTACTATAATATCGGAATCTGTTTTCTTTATGCCGGAAACTGGTACTTCTTCGGGTATTTCTGGTAATGCAGGAATCTGAGCCTTTCCTATCAGTTTCTGTATGAGCGTTGAAGGATTTAACGTATTGTTTCCAACAGCGACGAGGATATCTTCCCCATTGGAGTGCCCTATTTCACGGGCTATTTTATTGAGAAGGGGAATGAGTTCCTCATACTCTGTATTTATTTCTTCAACATTCCGTCTCTTTATTTCGCGTTCAAGAAGTTCATATCCGCGTTGAATTTTTTCTTGACGTTCCGCTTTTTCCTGCTGTCGGAAATATGAACGTATTTTACTCTTCGCTTTTCCACTTCTAGCCATTTTTAGCCAATCACGAGAAGGTGTTCCCTGGGGAGATGTAATAATTTTTACTATATCTCCATTCTTCACCTCGTAAGTCAGCGAAACAATTCTATTGTTAACCATAGCTCCTACACATCGGTTACCCACCTGTGTATGGATCGCATATGCAAAGTCTATAGGCGTCGATCCCTTGGGCAGTGAAACGACCTTTCCCTGGGGCGTAAAAACAAAAACATCAGATGTAAGGACATCTTCTTTCAAACGCTCTAAAAACTCTGAGGGACCAACTTCATGATCTCCTTCCAGGGCTTGGCGAATCCAAGTCAGACGAGCATCTAAATCATCGAGGACATTGCCTCCCTCTTTATATCGCCAGTGAGCTGCAATACCATATTCTGCAAGTCTGTTCATATCAGATGTTCGTATTTGAACCTCTAACGGTTCTCCCATAGGCCCCACAACAGTTGTATGGAGAGACTGATACATATTTGTTTTCGGATTAGCTATATAGTCGTCAAATTGTCCGGGGATAGGTTTCCATATTGTATGAACAATACCTAAAACAGAATAACATGTTGCTACATCGTCTACGACAACTCTCAAAGCCAAAAGATCGTATAGCTGTTCAACAGAAAGCTTTTTACGGTTCATTTTTTCATATATGCTATAAAAATGCTTAGCGCGGCCTTTAACTCTGAAGTGAATATTTTCTTGTTTTAGTCGTTCCTGGAGGATTTCTATTGCTTTTTTAATAATAGCTTCTCGCTCAGGTAATTTTTTTCGAACTCGACGACGTATTTCATAATACATATCAGGATCGGAATATTTAAAGGCCAAATCTTCTAAGCCTCGTTTAACTTGATATATTCCCAAGCGGTGAGCTAAAGGAGCATATATTTCCAGCGTTTCCTTTGCTATTCGTAACTGTTTATCTTTGCGAAGAGCCCCTAGCGTTCGCATATTATGAAGCCTGTCTGCCAATTTGATAAGAACAACACGAATATCCTTGGCCATAACAACAAACATTTTTCGAAGATTTTCAGCTTGATAATCTTCAAAAGATTTAAAAGGCAGTTTTCCTAATTTAGTAACGCCATCAACAAGGGTAACGACTTCTTCCCCGAAGGTTGACTTCACTTTTTCGGCAGAAAGAGCCGTGTCTTCAAGAACATCATGGAGAAGAGCTGCAATAAGCGTTACAACATCAAGCTGCATATCTGCCAGTATTGAAGCCACATTAATACTATGTACCACATATGGATCGCCACTTGAACGTTTTTGCTCACCATGAGCTTCCGCTGCAATAACGAAAGCTTCGCCTAATTTTTTTAACTCTTCCTTTGTTAAATAATAAGTGACCTTCGACCATAATTCGTGCCAAGCAAATTTAACAGAAATAGTTCTTTCGGTCTCTGGAATTCGGCCAATGTAGCTATCACGCAACTTCCCCAACGTCTTCTTATCAAGTCCCAAGCTCTTAAGATGACGTTCTTGCTCACTAGGATCAATTGGATCTATTTCATATTCCAAAGAATCAGTATGTATCTCTACCATGGCTCGGTCACCTTTCAAATCAAGAGTCTACAACAATATAATCGAGCATAAACTGAAGATGGGCTTGCCCACGCCAATAATTAATACTCGGATGGTAGACCCAGCCCTCAATTTTAGACGAAGGTATAGACTGAAGCATTTCCACACTGTTAAAAGCAACGAGAGACTCTGAACCACATTGTATCTTTGCATGAATGCCTGTTTTTCCCAATGGAATAACTTGCTCATCTCCCTGTCTTTCGCAAAAAAGCAACGGACAAGGATTCCCCATTCCAAAGGGACCAAGAGGCAACGCAGCATTCCAATCCTCAAAGGTGATTCGTGAAGGATGTAAGGCTAATGCAGATATTTCAGGCTCTTCATATTTTACACTAGAAAGTATTTGCTCTAAATCCACTTTAAGCTTCTCCCAATTATCTTTGGTCACAGAAAAACCTGCTGCTTGCTTATGCCCACCCCAAGCCTCAAGTTGCCCAGCAAGACAATCAAGAACATGTACAGCATTTCCGCCGTCTGGCATACGCAATGTTCCTCGGATCCAGTCTCGTACAGGTGCCGCCAAGACTACAGGAGCATTCTTTTCAGAACATAGGCGACTCGCTACACCACTCAAAACACCGACTGGCCAAGATTCTTCAAAAAGAACATGTTTCGAATCTTCATCGACAACTTTCGCAGCCTCTTTGGTTATTCGTGTTGAAAGGTTTTGTCTCTTTCTATTTATTGAAATAAGTTCCTCCACGCGACTATCAATGTTATCTTCACCAATTAAAACTTTTACTGCGAGATCTGCATAAGAAAGGCGACCAGCAGCATTAAGACAAGGTATAACTTTCATGGCAAGATGTTCTTCATTAATGAAACGCTGGGAAAGCCCTAATTTTCTAATAAGCTGCTCCAATCCAATCCGGCTGGAAAAACGAATTTTCTGAATGCCTTCCTTTACCAAAGCTCTGTTTAAAATTTCAAGAGGCATACAATCAGCGACGGTGGACAAAGCTACTAAATCAAGACGATCTAGCAGCCACCTACGCGGCATAATTTCAAACTGATAGGCCCACATCCATAATACAGCTGTTGCACAAAGCCGACGAGCCTCATTATCGCCATCTATTTGTGGATTAACGACAAAAGAGTCAGGAATTTCATCTCTGTCTGGTAGGTGATGATCAAAAACAAAAACATTCATCCCCTCTTTACGAGCCGCTTGTAAGATATCTTTATCTTTTGTACCACAATCAACAATAACAAGGGTATCACACCCTGCTCCAAGAAGTTGTTGAACAACGTCTTGATGAAGCCCATACCCTTCAAAATGCCTGTGAGGAATATAATATCTGACTCCTGTTGCTTGCCTTTGACATAATTCCATTGCTAAAGTTGTGGATGAAACTCCATCCACATCATAATCACCATAGACAACAACATTGCCCAATGAAGAAAGACTTCGCCATTTATCCGCCACCACTTTTGCCGCTTCACCAAGAAAACAGGAAGACGTTAAGAAATCAAGGCTCGGACGAAGCCAGGCCCGAGCCTTGTCTATATCGTGAAGAGAAAATCTTCCTTGCATATCTAAAAGAGCAGCAACGAGAGGCGAACAATTTAATTCATTGGCAATGCTGTAACTTGTTGTTGCCGGCACTGCCACTTTAAGTTTCGATCTTGAACAAAAAGATGTCACTGTTTGTCATTTTCCTCTCTTTGCGTAAAGTCTGGTTCTACTATTTCAGTTTCTGCATGCGTTTGCACTTTTTCTACGGTTGAAGAAGATACCGCTGCCGTAGCATTCATAGCATTAAGCAACGACATGCGTTCCTCTTCCATCTTTTTTACCTTGCCTTCTAACTCACGAATCTGTTTCTTATACTTTACTCGTGATTCGAGAGCTGCAGACATGGAAACAAGCCACATGAGAACGCAGCCTCCTGCAAAAACAGCTACCTCCCAAATACCTTGAGGAACCTGACGAGTCCATATTAAAAACTTGACAGTAATCTCCCCTGTATTCTGAAAAGCAAAAACCGCAGATAACATCATTGCAAGTCCCACAGCTAAAGCGTAACTCCTCATGTGACTCCCTCCTCAGGATCCGACTACCCACTAACGACGAGAGCCGGCTGGTAGATTCATCCTTTCGAGCCACTCTTTTTTATCTTCTTTTTCGAGGCTCTTCAGATACTTTTCTTTTTCTCCATGCTTCCACAATGGATCATAAATCTCTTTCATTTCACGTGCATATTCATCAAGAGCGCGAGGAATGCTACCAGAAAGTATTTTTTCTAACCCTTCGTGACACGGCCTTGCTCCAAATTTTTTGACAGCATCTCGTAGCACTTCTGGATGATCCAAAATCATACACGGACGAAGAAGGTTATCATCTCCATCGTATGGAAGTTGGTTACGAATATACGTGAAGAATGGACTTCCTGCAATCTCCACAAGAGATTTTTCCCTAATATTATCAACTGCAAAGGGAGCAAAAACACATGGCTCAACGCTTCCATCAGAAATCACATGCCAATAACGCTCTCCAGCAGCCATACACCCATCAACATATGGCCCGTCATTCCAAAAATCACCTATGAAGATTGGAAATTCTCCACTATGGCGCCACTCTTCAACCTTTTTATGTAACATTGAACGCTGCTTAGGTGTCGACATGTACGTCAAGTCGGGATTTTCCCCTATTGGAACGTATTGGAAAAACCATCCTATTTTACAACCTCTGTCTATCATCGTCTTAATAAATTCATCGCTCGACATATAATCCGCTGTATTACGCGTATATGTAGCACTAAATCCGAACATTACTCCGGCTTCGTTAAGTCGACGATAAGCAGCTATCACCTTATCATATATTCCCTGACCACGTCGTAAATCAGTGAGTTCTCGACTTCCTTCCACAGAAATCATGGGCATAACATTACCCAAATCAACAAGTCGTTGCACCATTGTATCATCGAGAAGTGTTCCATTTGTATAGACCTGGAAGTAACAATCGTCATGTTTTTCCCACAAATCAAGCAAATCATTGCGGAAAAAAGCTTCTCCTCCAGAAAATGTAAAAAAGTACATGCCCAGCTCTTTTGCATCGGTAAGAAGCTTATCAAGTTCTCCAAATGTAAGTTCATTACTTGTGTCATATTCGGCAGCATAACATCCCTTGCAATGAAGGTTACATTTCATTGTAGGGCTAATAACCATGAAATTAGGCAAATGGACATTATACTCTTTCTCTTTTTTGTCACGGATACCTCTGCCAAGGACCATAAAGTTAACAACAAGATTTTGAATAAATTTGGAAAGGCAGTGAGGATTGAGTTCCAGGGCAATTCGACGAACAACCCCCACAAAGGGATCATTCTGTAGAACCATGTCTGAAAGCTGTTTAAAAGTTTCTCGATGATACCGCGCAGGAGCAATACTTGCAATTGCTCTGAAAAGAGATGCTAGTTGTCTATCATCCCCTTTCCGAAGCATTAATGCAGCTTTTTCGATAGCTTTTTGGGAAAAATGCCCTTTAGCTTTATCGATCATTGAAATGGCCACTTTCATCATCTCCTTTAAGTGATTTTGACCTTGACCATTTACTTTTTTTCGAAAAGGCGAATTTTTTTCATTTTAATAGAGTATTTGCATTAAGTAAAGCAAATATAAAACATGTTAAAAAAACAGGGGGCAAGAAAGAAAGTTCTTTCGCCCCCTGGGATCCTCTATTACAAATAAGAGAAAATTACATTATTTTTTGTTAGTATCTTTTAAATACCATTCCGTTAATAGAGAGCCTGCCACATAAATCGAACTATATGTTCCTACGACGATACCAACAAGCAAAGCTAAAGAGAAATTAGCTATAACCGGTCCACCCCAAATGAAAAGGGCAAGTACAGGTAGGAACGTTGTCAAAGATGTATTGATCGTTCTTGACAGAGTTTGATTGATAGACATATCAAGCAAGTTGGCAATTCCCTCTTGTCTCAAATACTTCCAATTTTCACGTACTCTATCAAGTACGACTATTGTATCATTAAGAGAATAACCGACAATAGTTAAAATAGCAGCGATGAAAGGCAAACTAATCTCTCGACCAGTAAGACTGAATACGCCCAATGTAATAATAGAGTCATGAATTAGTGCAGCGACGCTGACGACGGCAAATCTAAACCGGAAGCGAACTGTTATGTACGCTAAAATTCCCAAAAGGGCAAGTCCCACAGCAATTAACGCTTCGCGGCGCAATTTTTCGCCAACAACTGGTCCTACCTTCTCGAATCGAAGCACTTCCATGTCCTGATATTTATCTTTAAGCGACTGGATAACTTCTTTGCGAGATTCCTCTGTATCGGCATTAACTCGAATAATAACTCCGCGATCGCTATAAGCCTGAATAACAGCCTGTTTTTGGCCGACTCCTGCCAAAACATTACGAACATCCCCTACTGGGACAGGAGAACTAAACTCTACTTGAACAACGTTACCTCCTGTGAAGTCTATACCCAGATTAAGTCCCTTCACTAAAAGGAGTCCAAGGCTCACTACAATAAGTACCAGGCTAAGAAGGAGCGCTTGTCGCCGATGCTTCATAAGTTGAAAAGAAAACTTTTTATTGAACATGTGCAAACCCCCCTCGCCTATGAACGGTGACTAGAAAAAGAAGCTTTAGAACCACTCATGAGAGCCTGGAGTAAAACACGGGTGACAATAACTGCGCTGAAAACGCTCGCTAAAATCCCTATGCTTAACGTAACAGCAAACCCTCGAACAGGACCACTTCCAAAATAATAGAGAACTCCTGCCGCTATAAGAGTAGTAACGTTGGCATCAAGAATGGTTGTTAACGCTTTTTTAAATCCTGCATCAATTGCAGCACTAGGCGTTTTACCCATTTCAGACTCTTCTTTTACTCTTTCATAAATCAAGATGTTTCCATCTACTGCCATTCCGATAGTCAAAATAATACCGGCTATTCCTGGCAAAGTCAGAGTTGCCTTCAAGCTGATAAGGCCAGCAAAGACAAGAAGGATACATACACCAAGCGCAACATCGGCTGCTAAACCAAGACTTCTATAGTAAAGCAACATAAAGCCCAAAACAAGCAAAGTACCAATAAGTCCCGCTTTAAGTCCAGATCTGACAGAATCTGCTCCGAGGCTGGGTCCAACAGATCGGTTTTCTATTACTTCTACAGGAACAGGAAGGGCGCCTGCTCGAAGCATTATGGCCAAACGCTGAGCTTCTGTAGCAGAGAAACGTCCTGAAATCTGCGCATTACCACCACTGATACGCTCTTGAACCACAGGCGCAGAAACTACATTTCCGTCAAGGATAATAGCTATCTGTTTCCCTACATTATCTGCCGTCGCCTGTTCAAAAAGCTTTGCACCTTCAGAATTAAACTCAAGAGTAACAACTGCCCGCCCCAAATTATCAAACTGAGTCTTGGCATCAACAAGATGTTTCCCGCTTACAAGAGCTGAACCAAGCAAAAAATATCTGCCTTCATCATCTTGGGCGACAATTGCACCTTCAATAGTTTGAGACTGTTTTTCCAGTTCAGATTTGTATGTTTCAATTTCACTCTTAGCTTCGTTCCATCTTTCTTGGGCCGTTTTGAATTCTTCGTCGTTATCATAATTAGGCCGTTCAGGGCCAGGAGGGACTGCCGGAGTTGCACCGATAACCTTCCGGAACTCAAGCAAGGCTGTTTTTCCAATAAGCTCAAGTGCTGCTTCAGGATCTTCCACACCTGGCAAATCGACTATTACACGATCCCGTCCCTCTCGCTGAATCACCGGTTCCGCAACACCATACTGATCTATACGATTTCTTAAAACAGCCAATAGCCGTTCTATACTATCGTCAGTAAGGGCACTACCTGGCACAGACTTTGCCTGGAGAACAATATGCGCTCCGCCTTTCAAGTCAAGACCTAAATTTATCTTTCCTTTTATAGGAAAGACAGAGAGCAGGGCGGCAACAATTACCACTGCAACTAAGACAAGCCGCCATCGGTCTTTCTTCAACATGACTTTAACCTCCCTAAACCTTAAGTTCCAAAAACTTTAACATTGAACAAAACCATAGAAAAAGGAGCGGACACTCAGAGTATCCACTCCATTTACACTATAATATAAGAGTTAACCTACTTCTCTTCATCTTCCTTTGTCTCTTCTTCAGAAGGAGCCTCGGAAGTAGCTTTTTCATTGCTTACTGCTGGCTCAGCTGCTGCAGATCTCTTATTGATGATAGAAGATTTGAGAATACGAACCTTCACACCGTCTGCTATTTCAAGAATTATGCTGTCATCTTTCACTTCGCGAACTGTACCAAAAAAGCCACCTGCAGTTATAACCTGATCGCCACGAGTCAGGGCTGCCAAAAGATCATCATGCTGCTTTTGACGTTTCTTTTGCGGCCTAATGATAAAGAAATAAAAAATAAGCACAAATATTACGAGAGGGAAAAGCATCCCCAAAAGACCACCTTGCGCTCCACCAGCTCCTGTTGTCTGACCACACTGCTGATTCAAATAAAACGCCTCCTCTTCTAAATTCATCCCTTTGAGTTCAACAGTGATATTCTAGCAGAATATCAAATCCATAAAAGGGTTTATTATTACTCTTCTCTATGTTTGAGATAAAAAAGTAATTTTTCGAGCTCTACAGATATATCTACACTATAAACAAGCACACTATCAGGGGCAACAATAGCCAAGGGAGAAAAGTTAAGAATCCCTTTTACAGTGCCGACAGAAACTATTTTATCAACACATTCCTGAGCCACGGATGATGGTACCGTCAAAATAATAACTTCAATACCATTCTTCTTCATGACATCATATATGTCATCCATGTGATAGCAAGGAATACCAGCAACTCTTTTCCCTACTTTTTCAGGATCTACGTCAAAAAGCACTTTAATATCAAATTTTGAGCTTTTGAAAGCTTTATGCCCGAGAAGGGCTTCGCCCAGACGTCCGACCCCCACAAGGGCTATAGGCCATTTTCGCGGAGAAGCAAGTATTTCATCAACATGTCTATACAGTTTCTCTACGTGATAACCCACCCCCCTTTTTCCAATTTCACCGAAATAAGAAAGATCTTTTCTTACCTGACTCGCTTTAAAAGCAAGCATCTCTCCTATTTCTTGGGAAGAAACTACCTTCTGACCTTCATGATAAAGCTGCTCTAATAATCGATGATATTGAACAAGCCTTTCAACTGTAGGTTCAGCAATTTTCATTTTTTCACGTCCTTCAATCTTCTCTCAAAATATGTGCGGCCCTCTGACTATGAAATTTTGAAACGAGACAGCCCCGCATAGCCAGTTCCAAATCCTTCTATTTCTTCCTCTATGCGAAGGAGTTGGTTATATTTTGCTACTCTGTCAATACGTGCTGGAGCTCCGCTCTTAATTTGACCTGCTGCTACAGCAACGGCCAGATCACTAATAAACGTGTCATCCGTCTCTCCAGACCGGTGGGAAATAACGGTGCTATATCCATGACGTACAGCCATATCAATAACATTCATTGTTTCACTTACCGTCCCTATTTGATTCAATTTAATCAGTATAGAGTTGGCAACTTTCTGATTAAACCCTTCTTGCAACCGCTCTGGATTCGTAACAAAGATATCATCTCCAACCAATTGCACAGACGTTCCTAATGCATGAGTCAGAGACGCCCACCCCTTCCAATCGTCTTCAGCCATTCCATCTTCAATAGAAACAACTGGATATGCTTTGCAGAGATCAGTATAATACGAAATTATATCGCCTGTATCCAGAGTTCTTCCTTCACCGGCAAACTCATATTTACCATCTTTGTATATCTCAGAAGCAGCAACATCAAGGGCTAAACTTATCTGATCACCAGGAGTATAACCAGCTTTTTCTACAGCTTCAAGGATCAAATCGATGGCCTCTCTATTGCTTTGCAAGTTGGGAGCAAAGCCACCTTCATCACCAATTGCCGTACTGTATCCACGAGTCTTAAGCGTCTTTTTCAAAGAATGGTAGGTCTCTGCTGCCATACGAAGGGCTTCTGCAAAAGAACTCGCTCCATGGGGAACAATCATGAATTCCTGTATATCAAGATTATTATCGGCATGAGCACCGCCATTGATTACGTTCATCATTGGGGTAGGCAAAAGATATGGTCTAATTCCTCCCAAATAAGCCCAAAGTGGAAGGCCATGATCTTCGGCTGCTGCTCGTGCGACAGCCATTGAAACTCCAAGGATAGCATTGGCTCCCAAATTTGATTTGTTATCTGTTCCATCTATTTCTAATAACGCCATATCAATGGAAGCCTGCTCTGAAGGATCACTCCCCACAAGTTCCGGCCCAATTTTATCGTTTATATTTCCGACAGCCGTCAATACCCCCTTACCCATATAGCGGTTTCCACCATCCCGCAATTCCAAAGCTTCATGAGTACCTGTAGAAGCTCCGGAGGGTACCGCAGCTGTTGCTATAATGCCGTTATCAAGCCAAACCTCTACCTCTACTGTAGGATTTCCTCGTGAATCAAGAATTTCTCTTCCATAAACACCCGCTATGATACCCATCCCTATCATCTCCAATTCAAAAAATTCCGTTTACCACGGCTTTTCATCAGATTTAACACGACGTTCCTCTTGCAACTCGTAAGGTATTGACTCTTTTCTTCTTATCATCTTTTCGTCGTCAATTAAAACTTTTATCGTGAGAACACGTGTTGGGTAGGCTATTTCTACAGTGTCTCCCATCCGAACCTGAGCGGAAGAACGACATTGACGACCATTGAGGCGCACGGCTCCTACTTCTACCATCTCCTGAGCCACGACTCTCCTTTTTACTAACCTTGACTCTTTCAAATATTTATCAAGTCTCACATTGTTCCTCCATACACAAATCTAGATTAAGTATAACAAAAATTTGTATTAGCGAGCTTTCAAATTTTTGGCAATTTTACTATACTCTTCTAGCTCTTCTCTCGTTGCTTTACCTTGCAACATCCTTTTCTCAATTCTTTTAAAAACATTTTCTGACTTTCTTCTATGCAATGCTTCTGAAACAGCTTTCCAACACTCTTCTTCTTCACTGAAAGAGTCACAAAAAGCCCCTCCAGAAGCCAAAATTCTAAATGGGAGTGTTTCACTCAAATTACGCCAATGCTCTTCTAGCTTTTCTGGAGATTGCCCAGAGAAAAGAGCTGCTATCATACCCTTAAGCCCTTCATTATCTATAAGCAGAAAAACTTCATCAGGGTCAACTGTTCGACGCCGCACGGGGTTATTCCAAAGACAATATACGAGTGCCGCCTCAAGAGGGTCAATAGTTTCATTTAAAGCATTATGTTCCTCTTTTTGAGCATCTCCGTCTCTGTGCTCTGACACATTTGATTTTGACACGTTTCTTGCCACACGCAGAGAGTCAAGCTGAAGCTGCAATTCGTGAGGAAGAACTCCTAAAACAGCACTTACTCTCGGAACATAAGGCGCAATATCGATAGGATTCAGCTGAGCAAATCCTTGAAGTAAATCTTCAACGGCAGTTCTTCTTGTCTGAGGATTTTCAAGTTGCGATTGTCGCAAAGAAAGGTGGAAAAGGACTAAAGGCAACGCTCTGTTCAGCGATTTATTGAACAGAGCCTTTCCATCTTCATGGGAAAGCAAATCATCTGGATCTTTTCCTGAAGGCAATCCAACGACGCGAACATCCAAGCCACATTGCTGCAAAACATACATACTCCGTACTGTAGCCTCTTGTCCAGCTGTATCTGAATCGTAACAAATAAAGCAAAGATCCGTAAAGCGTTTTAATAGGCGCGCCTGATCTTCTGTCAAGGCTGTACCTAAGGACGCAATAGTTTCTTTATATCCTGAAAGATGCAATCGGATTGCATCCATATATCCTTCAACAAGAATCGCTCGCTTCTTTTCTCGAATCTCTTGTTTAGCTACGTGTAATAAATAGAGATTTTGACGCTTACTGTATAAAAGTCCTTCTGGGCTATTAATATATTTTGCTCCATCTCCATCTGTAACTCTTCCGCCAAAAGCAAGAAGTTTTCCTGAAACGTCGCGGATAGGAAAAATAATTCTACCCCTAAAACGATCATATACTCCTTTTGTTCCCTCTATGACAAGTCCACAATCCAATGCTTCTTTTAGAGAGGTTTTTTCTTTTTTCAAATGGCTCCATAATGAATCCCATGAAGATGGAGCCCAACCTAACTCAAACATTGATGCATCTTCTGGCGTTATATCTCTCTTATTGAGATAATGCAATGCTATACGTCCACCAGGCTCTTTCAAAGCTGTACGATAAAATAGTAAAGAGAGCTCCATAATATCAAATAAAGAACGTTTGTCCTCACTTTTCCCAGACACAGAAGGAACAGAAAGAGTCACTCCAGCCTTGCGAGCAAGAATTTCTAGAGCTTCTCTAAAGTCTAGTCCTTCAATTTTCATAATAAACGAAAAAATGTCTCCGCCTTCTCCACATCCAAAACAGTGAAAAGTCTGCCGATCAGGAGAGACTATAAAAGAAGGGGTCTTTTCTTGATGGAAGGGACACAAGCCTTTAAAGTTTTTGCCTGTCTTATGAAGACGAACATAGTCGCCTACAACATCAACAATATCAAGTCGTTCTTTTATAAGACGAACTGCATCCTCACCCACCTGAGATCACCTCCACTTAATACAGCATAAGAAAAAAGGGGAAGGATATCAATCCTTCCCCTCAGAAAATACAATCTTTACAATAAACTTTACCTAACTTACATGAAGAGAGGAGCTAAAACCAAAGCTACGACTGACATCAACTTAATCAAAATATTCAAGCTTGGACCAGACGTATCTTTGAAAGGATCTCCCACTGTGTCTCCTACAACTGCAGCAGCGTGATTACTTGTTCCCTTACCGCCGAAGTTTCCTTCTTCTATGTACTTTTTGGCGTTATCCCACGCACCACCCGAGTTTGACATGAAGATAGCCATCATAACACCGGTAACGATAGATCCTCCGAGAAGACCACCCAATGCTTCAGGACCAAGAATCAATCCAACAAGAATAGGGGTAATGACAGCCAAAAGACCAGGAATAACCATTTCTTTCAAAGCAGCGCCAGTTGAAATATCAACACATCGCTCATACTCTGGGCGTCCTGTTCCCTCCATAATGCCTGGAATCTCACGGAACTGTCTTCGGACTTCATCAATCATGGATTGAGCAGCTCGTCCAACAGCCTGAATTGTCAAAGCGCTGAAAAGGAAAGGTAACATGCCTCCGATGAACAACCCCACCATAACCTGAGGATCTTTTAAGTCAATGGCATCAAGATTAACAGCATGCGCATATGCAGCAAAAAGAGCTAACGCTGTAAGAGCTGCGGAACCAATGGCCAAACCTTTACCCATAGCAGCTGTAGTATTCCCTACGGCGTCAAGTTTATCGGTAATTTCGCGAACTTCATGAGGAAGGTGACTCATTTCTGCGATTCCACCAGCGTTATCAGCGATAGGTCCGTAAGCATCAACGCTCAGTGTCATTCCAGTGATTGAAAGCATACCAACGGCTGCACATGCAATACCGAAGAGGCCTCCAAATTTATAACCAACAAGAGAAGCAACACAGATCAGTATAACAGGTATAACAGTGGATTTCATTCCCACAGCTATACCGGAAAGAATAACAGTAGCTGGTCCTGTCTCTGAGGATTTGGCGATCTGCTTAACAGAATTATAGTCTCCAGACGTATAAATTTCAGTCACATAACCAATGAGAACTCCCACAGCCACTCCGGAAAGAACAGCCCAGAAAAGAGTTAAGTCTCCCAAAACAGCTTTGGTTACAAAGAAAGAGCCTGCAATCATAACTCCGCCTGTTACAAAGGTACCTATTCTGAGAGCAACCTGTGCATTGCCGCCTTCTTTAACACGGACAAACATCGTTCCGATAATGGCTGAAACAATTCCTAAACCAGCCAGAAGAAGGGGATAGTAAATGCCACGACCTCCAAAAACGGTCAAACCAATAGCCATAGCTGCAATAATCGAATTTACATATGATTCAAAAAGGTCGGCACCCATTCCGGCAATATCTCCAACGTTATCACCAACGTTATCGGCAATAACAGCTGGATTACGTGGGTCGTCTTCAGGAATTCCGGCTTCAACTTTACCAACCAAGTCAGCTCCCACATCGGCAGCTTTAGTATAAATGCCTCCACCAACACGAGCGAAAAGAGCAATGGAGCTTGCTCCGAAACCAAAACCTGTTATGATGTTGGGATCCTTGAAAAGAACGTAGCAAAGCATTATTCCAAGAACACCAAGACCGACAACAGACATCCCCATAACGCTTCCGCCACGGAAAGCGACACCAAGAGCCTCATTCATTCCATGAGTGGCAGCATAAGAAGTTCTTCCATTAGAGCGTGTGGCAACTGTCATGCCAATATATCCAGCGATAGCACTGAAGAGAGCACCTACTAAGAAAGAAACAGCTGTCCCCATGCCGATTTTAAAGCCAAGAAGAGCTCCAACAAGTATTGCGAAAGGGAACAACCAACGATACTCCCTCGAAAGGAAAGCCATTGCCCCACCATGAATGATTTCTGAAAGTTCATTAACTCTTTCGTTTTTGACTTCAAACGCTTTAATTTTGCTATATGCAAAGAAAGCGTAAACGAGAGCCAGAACTCCAGATCCTACTACGATCCAAAACGCCTGAGAATCCATACAAAGAAACCTCCCTTTAATTCATAAAAACTTGAAAAAGACAGCCCGCCTCAATAGGCGGGCAACTACGGCCAAAAACTCAGTCAATTATAGTAAGGAGAGATAGTAAAGACAAGTGATAAAACCTATTTCCTTTTGTCTTTCTTTATAAATATTTCAATATTTCCATTTAATTTTCCTATTTTCTTCAAAGAAGAGAGCATGCCCTTTATGCCACCCTCGATAAACTCCGCTACAAAAGGTTTTAAATGTATATACTCCCCTTCTACAGTCAGAGTAAGTTTATTGGGATTTGCCTTACGAGATAATGAAAGAATATATTCCGCCAAAAATTTTTCTTCTCCAACATAAAATATTTGTCTTGAACATTTCGTCTCTTTTTCTCTCTTTGAATTCAAACTGTAAAAAGCAACAACTCCCAAAATATCTGAAGGACAATCTTCAGGTTCTCCTATCCAAACCTTCGGGTAGGAGAAAGATTTTCCCCCTTCAATTAGAAGAATGTCAAGATCAGGCTCTATATTATACTGTATTTTTTCAAGGGGCAAGTCTCCTGCTTTTTCATATCGATAACCATCAACACCCCAATAAAGCACCGGGATATCGTATAATAAAGCTTTTCCCGTATCTGTATGGCATGATGATAAAACTTTTTCATGAGAGTGTTTGACATAAGTAACTTTAGCATCAGCTTCCTTTAGATATTCAAGCAATAAAAGGCAAAGGCTTGTTTTACCACTGTTTTTTATCCCAGCGACAGTAAAAATAAAAGCCATATCAAGTCACTCTTTCGCCCGATCTGAAGGAGTCTCAATCGGACTTGTTTTCACGCTGTATTCTCGTATGTAGCCCTTCCAGATATTTCTATAGCTATCAAGCAAAAAGACAAAAAGGCTTATGATCAAAGGCCCCAAGAACAATCCGAGAAAACCCCAAGATGCTAAACCCCCGACAACACCTATAAAAATAATAAGTACGTGAGCTTTTCCTCCGCCAGAAATAAATATGGGACGAATAAAATTATCGACCATACTCACAATGGTAAGTCCCCAGATTGAAAGAATAAGAGCTTCTTTTATCTGCCCATTGTAAAAAAGATATATAGCTCCCGGCCCCCAAATAAGTGGTGTACCAATAAAGGGTATCATTGCCAGCAATGCCATAATTGCGCCAAAAAGTGCAGGGCTAGGGAGTCCTACATACCACCATCCCAGAGCTCCGAGAACACCCTGAATACCGGCGGTAAGGGTGATGCCATAAATAACCGCTTGTAGAATTTGCTTTGCCCTATTGAAAAAAGCTTCTTTTTCTTTTAAAGGAAGAGGCACAATATCATTTACATAGTCTAGAATAACGTGTCCGTCTCTAATCATGAAGAAAGAAGCCACAACAATAACTATAAGTTGATAAAGGATACGTATAGAATCTCCCAAAAAAGATCTGGAGGTATCTGCTAACGTGGAGGCAATCCATGACCCAATCTGTTCTATGACATTGACTAAGAAGGGATAATCCTCTAAGAAAGGACGTATTCTATTGGCAATTATTTCAGGGAAGAAAAGATTCATCAGTCCTTTGCCTTGTTCAATGTTCACCTTTGACAAAATCGAGGCGAGATGTCCATATATTCGTATTCCTTCCCTAGCCAGTGTAACGCCTACAAAGATGGCTGGTACAACTATAAGAAGAATGAGAATCGCTGTGGATAGGACAGCTGCAACGTTAGGGTATTTCCCCTTAAATAATTTTCCGTGAATAATTTTATAAAAAGGATAAACAAAAAACGACAATATGGCTGACCATGCCAACGGACGAAGCAGATTAAAGGACACCAGATATGCAAGAGCACCCAATGCTAAAAAAACAATTGTAAACGGAAGGAAAAAATTTCGAATCCGTTTATAAGGCCGCCGACTCTGGTATGTCAAAACAATCTCTCCCATCCCACACTTCAATTATAAACATTTATTTTTCATGAACTATTAATTCTGTAACATCTGGCCTCGAATAGTGGCCGCAGACATCAAATTCCATTCTAGCCCTTGCAGACTCATCGGGATTAATGTCGGCATAAATGATGCATTCTTTATCCCAAACAGGTTCAGTAACATAGTGACCGTAAGGATCGATAATGGCAGAGCCTCCATTACAGGGTGTATCAGGCAGCTTTTCAATTTCAGCAGCAGGGCCATGGTATCCAACAGGATACATTTCTTTTGTAAAATACTGATTAACATGAAAAACATAACATTTGCCCTCAATAGCAATGTGCTTAATAGTACTATGCCATTCAGGATTATTGTTAGTATTGGGGCATAGATATAATGAAACCCCCTTCTGATAAAGTGCTACACGAGCGAGAGGCATATAGTTTTCCCAGCAAATCAAAGCTCCCATTTTCCCCCATGGCGTATCAACTACAGGAAAATAATCCTTGTTGGCATCTGCCCAAATCACTCGTTCTGTACCTGTAGGCTTCAACTTCCGATGATTACACAGCAGGTCTCCTTCCGGGGAGAAAATCATATTGGAACAGTACAATGAACCATTATTATAGTCCCGCTCGGTATAGCCTATGCTAACATAGGCACGTGCCTCTTTTGCTGCAGCACCTATCTTATCAGTATCTCCACTAGGGCAGAGGAGTGCATTGTCATAATAGATTTTCCAGTCATCTCGACAAGCTTCCGTTCGTGAACCGACGGTAAATCCATATGTCAATCCATATGGATAACAAGGAATAATAGACTCAGGAAATATAATCAATTCTGCTCCATTCGCGCCAGCTTCTCTAATTTGTCCACAAACCTTTTCGATAGTGGAATTCTTATCAAACATAACTGGGGAAGCCTGGACCAAGGCAACTTTTAAATATTTTGATAAGTCTTTCATAGCAACCTCCAAGCAAAATACAACTTATATTGTCCAACAGTAAAAGTATACCAGTTCCATAGACAAAGAGTATATAGATTTATTGTTGATTATAAAATCACCTTGATTTATAATATCGAATTCGTATTCAATATATACCGCAAGTTGACGGTGTATTTTTTTACTCTCATTATTGAATATAAATTCATTTTTAAGGAGATACTCGAATGAACAAAGAAGAAAGAGTTCAACTTATGTTACATGGAGATTTAAAGAAAACCTTATTAAAAATGGGTATTCCAACCGTGTTTGGAATGCTTATCAATGCTCTGTATATCGTTGTTGATGGCTATTTTGTTACTGGACTTGGTACATCGGCTTTTGCCGCAGTCTCTGTAGTATTTCCATTGGTTCAGATTGTTATTGGGATCGGTCTCGTTTTCGGTACAGGAGGTTCTTCCTATATAGCTCGATTGCTGGGAGCTGGGGAAAAAGAGCGTGCTAATCGCACTGCATCTACGACCCTGTTCGGCGGGTTGATAGGAAGTATTTTTTTCATAGTCCTTTTTCTCCTGTTTATCAAACCTCTGCTCTTTACGTTGGGAGCTACTGAACAAAGCTATGGTTTTGCCCACAAATACGCCACTATTATCCTATCTGGATCAATATTCAATATTCTGTCTATCATAATGGGCAATTTAACGATAGCGGAAGGACGCGTAAAACTTACTATGATAGGAATGACAACAGGAGCTGTTCTCAATATTATTCTTGATCCAATTTTTATATATACTCTGTCCATGGGTGTTTCTGGTGCTGCCATTGCCACTGTCTTAGCAGAATTCATTGCTAATATATTTTATTTCCAGTTTATTTTACGGAAGAAGAGCTATCTTCATTATTCTCTCAAAAACTTTCGACCAGATAAAATTATGTTGCAAGAAATTTTCAAGATTGGTCTCCCTAGCTTTTTTGTTCAACTGCTTACTAGTCTTTCTATGGGGTATACCAATCAACAAGCCAGAATGCTTGGCGGAGATGACATGGTGGCAGCAATGGGCGTCATGTTACGCTTGATGGCATTGGGATCTTTTGTGGTTTTTGGTTATACTAAAGGTTATCAACCCGTTGTTGGAGCAAATTATGGAGCAAAACAGTATCATCGAGTACGCTTGGCTATCCGCACTACTCTTCTTTGGCTCACTAGTTTCTGCGCTATTTTTGGAATATCGATTGCTCTTTTCAGTCATCCCATCGCTATGGCATTTTCAAACGACTCTTTAGAAGTTTCAAAGCTCGCCTCAAAAGCACTTTTATTAAATGGGCTTATCTTCATTGGTTTCGGATTTCAATGTACCTATTCGCAGGCGTTTCTGGCGCTAGGGAGAGGTAAGGAAAGTTTTATACTGAATATATCTCGACAAGGAATATTTTTCTTCCCAGCAATGTATTTTTTATCTAAATACTTTGGGATCAAAGGTATTTTTTGGGCTCAACCTATAGCTGATATTTGCACGATTATCCAAACGTTATTTTTAGTTCTTCGAGCAAATAAAACACTGCACTTTTGACAATAAGGGGGAGGAAGTTTATGCCGCAAGTTTTAAAAGAAGAAATTCGTGAACGAATTTTTTACGCAGCAGAGGAAGTTTTTTATGAAAAAGACTTTCGAAGTGCAAAAATGCAAGACATTGCGAATCGTGCAGGGATTCCGGTAGGACTTATCTACTCCTATTATAAAAACAAAGAAGACCTGTTCAATGATGTAGTTGAACCTGTATATTTTGCTTTTCATCAAGCAATTAAAGAAGAAGAATCGTCTCTACATGGATTTACTTCGAAAAGTTCTCAAGATGCTGGAGTAATATATATGAACAACCTTTTTGCAAATCATAAAAAACTTGTAATTTTAGTGGACAAGGGCTCTGGGACAAAGCACGCACACGCAAAAGATGAGCTTGTTCATATTCTTGAACTTCATATTCGGAAAGCGCTAGATTCAAAAACAATCAGACACTATGACAACATGCTTATTCACATTCTAGCATCCAATTTTACGGAAAGTTTGCTGGAAATTGCACGCCATTACAAAAATGATCAATGGGCTCAAGAGATGTTTGCTTTAGTTAATCAGTGTTATTTCAAGGGAGTTGACTCTTTGTGAAAAAGCAGAGCGGCTTCAAAAGAAGCCGCTCTGAATATTTATAGAATTATTTGTAAGCGCTTACTCCCACTCTCTGTTTTGACTTTTTCACGCGCTCCAGCGGGCTATTTCACGTGGTTCTAAGTCATTATTTTCAGCTTTATCGACGCTTTTTCCCGTCTATTAAGGTCGATAGTACGCTTTTAGTACGTTTTTTCACGCATCTCAGGCGTTAATTTTGTCTTCACTATTCTAAGTTTTGAACTATTATATCCTGCAGAGACTTCTAAATCAATTTTATTATGTTAATATCTCACCTCTCTGCCACCGCCTCTTTTGGGGCGGTTTTTTATTGAAGGAAATTTTAAAATAAGCATTTAAAAAGAATCCAGGAGGGTCACAATGGAAAATCAATTTTACGATCAACAGTATCTGAAACTTTGCTCTATTGCAGATAAAGAAGGTAGAGCCTTCGCTCGTACTGCATTAGAGTACTTTGCCGATCGAGAAAGTCTACAAATGTTCTTAAACTCGCTGTTTTACAACCACTCCATTATGGAGAGTGATCAGTTCGCCGTTTATCTTGGCCTGATGTATGAATTCATCGGGCAGGAAATGCCGGATGATATGGACTGTTATATTGTCATGGATCAAGAGTCCAATATCTTTTTTAGCTACTTTCTTACGACATTGCTGAGGACCATTCTTAATCAGGCTGGAGGTGATCACCCTTGCCCTGCCATGTAGTTGCCATCGCCAATCAGAAAGGCGGTGTAGGAAAAACCACAACCTGTGCCAATCTGGGAATTGGTTTAGCCCAGGAAGGTCGAAAGGTTTTGCTGGTGGATTGCGATCCCCAAGGCAGCTTGACGATCAGCTTGGGTCATACTCAGCCGGATCAACTGCCAGTGACACTTTCCTCTGTCTTAGGAAAGACTATGAATGACACGGCACTTTCTCCCCAGGAAGGCATCCTTCATCACCCTGAAGGTGTGGATCTAGTCCCCGCCAACATTGAGTTGTCCGGACTTGAGGTCTCGCTGGTAAATGTGATGAGCCGGGAAAAAATCCTGAAGGAGTATCTTGATGGAATCAAATCTGGCTACGACTACATCCTGATTGACTGTATGCCTTCTCTCGGTATGCTGACGGTCAACACCCTGGCTGCTGCAGATAACGTTCTCATTCCTGTGCAGGCTCAGTACCTATCCGCCAAAGGTCTGGAGCAGCTGCTTCAAACCATCAACAAAGTCCGTAAGCAAATCAATCCCAATCTGAAGATAGACGGCATCCTGCTGACTATGGTAGATAACCGGACCAATGACGCCAAGGAAATCAGTACCCTTTTGCGGGAAACCTACGGAACCAAGCTGAAAGTGTTTGATTCGTCCATCCCCCACTCCGTCCGGGCAGCAGAAACTGCTTCCTATGGGAAAAGCATCTTTGCCCATGATCCAAAAGGAAAAGTGGCAGAAGCCTACAGAAATCTGACGAAGGAGGTAATGAAGCTTGAAACCCAGCGGCAGAAATCTAAATCTGACCTCCTACGATGAGATCTTTCAGACCGAAGAAACCAGGATCGAAGCCTCTCAGGAAAAGGTCATCGATATTCCTTTGACAGATTTGCATCCATTCAAGAATCATCCCTTCAAGGTGACAGATGATGAATCAATGCTGGAGACCGCCGAGAGTATCACCAAACACGGCGTCCTGGTACCGGTCATCGCCCGTCCTCGTGAAGAAGGCGGATATGAATTGATCTCCGGCCACCGTCGCAAGCGAGCTAGTGAGCTGGCTGGTAAGGAGACTCTCCCTTGCATCGTCCGCAATCTCGACGATGACGCTGCCACCATTATCATGGTTGACAGCAATATCCAACGTGAAAACATCCTGCCCAGTGAGCGCGCCTTCGCTTATAAACTCAAGCTGGAAGCTATGAAACGACAGGCTGGAAGGCCTTCTAAAGAAAATGGTTCCCAAGTTGGGAATAATTTAATGGGTGTGAAATCAAGCGATATTTTTGCGGAGCAAATGGGCGAAAGTAAGAGCACAATTTTCCGCTTTATCCGCCTGACAGAGCTCGTCCCCGAGCTGTTGGATATGGTCGATGCCAAAAAGATCGCCTTCAATCCGGCAGTGGAACTTTCCTATCTAAAGCCTCAAGAGCAGGTACAGCTGATGGAAGCTATGGACATGGAGCAGTCCACGCCGTCTCTGTCTCAAGCTCAGCGCCTGAAGAAATTCAGTCAGGATGGCAAGCTGACCTTTGATGTTATGACCGCCATCATGTCTGAGGACAAAAAAGGTGAACTGGACAAAGTGACGCTCACCGGCGAGAAGCTCAAAAAGTATTTTCCGAAATCCTATACACCCCAGCAGATGGAGGAAACCATCATCAAGCTGCTGGAAGGCTGGTCGCGGAAGCGCCAGCAATCACAGGAACGGTAATTCCCCTCCGAGGTGCTTCGATGAGAAGCACTTTTTTATTCAACCGGTCGAAGGGAGGGATGCAGATGGCTGTATTTCGAGTTGAGAAAACGAGGGATTACACCGTTATGGCGAATCATCATCTGAAGAATAAGGATCTGTCGCTGAAGTCCAAAGGGCTTCTATCTCAGATGCTCTCACTCCCGGAAGACTGGGACTACACCCTCAAGGGGCTTTCCATGATCAACCGGGAGAGTATCGATGCCATCCGGGAAGCAGTCCGTGAACTGGAACGGGCAGGATACATCGTCCGAACCAGAGAGAGAAATGAGTTTGGTCACCTTAAGGGTACAGACTACACGATTTATGAAAAGCCTCACCTGGCGACAAATTCTACAGAAAGCATAGAGCCTATATCGGAGAAGCCAGTATTGGAAAGACCAATGTTGGAAAATCCAATCTTGGAAAATCCAATCTTGGATAATCCAGTGTTGGAGAAACCTACGTTGGGAAATCCAACGCAATTAATTACTAAGAAAACAAATAAAGATTCATTAATGACTAAGGGATTAAGTAAACATCCATCAATCCCTGATCCATCAAGAGAAGCCGCGATCGAGAAGGATGAGATTGGATTGGATGCTCATTCCATCAAGGAGTCCATCCAGGAGAAAATCGAATACAAGTTTATTGTTCAGCGTTATGACAAAGATCGTCTTGATGAAATTGTGGAGTTGATGGTGGAGACGCTCTGTTCCAAACGAGAATACATCACCGTTGCCGGGGATGATTACCCGGCATCTCTGGTCAAGGAACGGCTGCAACGCATCGACAGCACTCACATCGAATATGTCTTTGAATGCCTGGATAAAAACACCACCCTCATCCGGAATATCAAGAAATATCTGCTGACAACGTTATTCAATGCCCCATCCACCATCGATAGCTATTACACAGCGCTGGTGAAGCATGATCTTTACGGACCAGGTTCCCACTTTTACGAGGATCTAGGGAGCCTTATTAAGCCCGGCAGATAAGATGGGGTTTATTTTCATGCAAGTTTTGCAAATCAAATTAGCACGATAATCAAATTTCAAAGTTTCACCCGGCCATAAGAAACTGATTCAAAAGTTCATCTTTTCTGAAAGGAGTTACTCAAAATGAAAAGACCTCTCGCCTATATCACCGCTTCCTGGGGCGTTGATCCAACTGAGAATACGGAGATCGCCGCCAAATACAGCAGGAAAGTATACGATGCTGGCTATAGTCCGATATGTCCAATTCTGATGCTTTCAACCTTCATTGATGACGGCATCCCCCAGGAGCATAAGGACAGACAGGACATTGAGCTCGATTACCTCAGACGCTCCAACGTCCTCGTAGTCTGTGGCTCTCGGATCGACGAAGTCGTGAAAAACGACATTGCCATCGCTGAACGCTATCGAATTCCGGCAACCACCTTAAGCGGTATCCTGACCGTTAAAAGCCACGGTCAGAAGACCCCCAAATAGCATAATTCCGGATTATGCACAAAACATGGCTTAAAAGGAATGTTCCCTGCAATTTCAGGAACAGAAAAGGAGAAGAAATCTATGGACGTATTGATTGTTGAACCGGAAAAAGCGCCGCGTATGGCCAGTATCACCGGTGACCTGAACTCTCTGCAGCAGGTTGTTGGCGGTTACATCGAAGCCATCTATCCCTATGATGACCCGATTGCCATTGTCTGTCATGAGGAAGGCAAGCTCATCGGCCTCCCTCTTAACCGAAAACTTGAGGACTACGACATCATCGCCGGGACCTTCATCGTCTGCGGGCTTGGTGAAGAGGATTTTGATTCCTTGACGCCTGAGCTGGCCGAGAAGTATCGGGAGAAATTTGCTGATCCTGAGATCTTCATGAAGATGGGCAGCCGCATCGTCGCCATCCCTATCAAGCCCAAGGACGAGTTGCATGTGGACAAACCAAAGCAGAAGTCCTCAGAACCTGAACTCTAAATCTTACAGAGCTTTTCGAGTTTACTTATTTCAAGTGCAAAATAAGTATTTTTGTAAATTGAATTCACCTAACCGCGAAAGGAGGCATTTTTCATGCAGGAAGAAGTGGAAAACAGGACCGTTGCCCTGGCTGTCAGTACCACCCGAATGACCGGTCGTGTTCTGAAGGCCGCACTCATCAAGCTCTTGGCTGAAATGAAGAAGAGCCGGGACAGTCCGCCGCAGATCCCCCACGGCAAGCAGTCTGTAAAAGAGCTCATCGGTCAGAATGCCGGAGTCTCAAATATTGAGATCACAGATAAAAACATCAAATCCTTTGAGCAAGTCGCCAGAAAGTATGGCGTAGACTATGCCCTCAAGAAGGATACTACGGGAGAGAAGCCTAAGTATCTGGTCTTCTTCAAGGCCAGAGATGCCGATGCCCTCACCGCAGCCTTCACAGAATATACGGCGAAGGTCCTCAAAAAGGACAAGCAGCCTTCCATCCTGGAGCAGCTTGCCAAATTCAAAGTGCTTGTTCAAACCAAGGTTATGGACAAGGTAAAAAACAAAGACAAGGAGCTGACGCGATGACAGGAAAAATCAAGCGGCTGCTCCTTTTAAACCTCCCCTATGTTCTTATTGCTCTATTTGCCACGAAGCTTGGCGAGGCCTGGCGATATTCTTCTGGGCTGGATGTCTCACAAAAAGTGCTGCATCTCATGGACGGCTTTGCTTTATCTTTCCAGTCCCCCTGGCCAAGTCTGCTCCTACAGGACCTGATCCTGGGCATTGTGATTGCTGGTGGAATTAAGCTGGCAGTCTATGTGAAAGGCAGGAACGCCAAAAAATACCGAAAAAACATAGAATACGGTTCAGCCCGCTGGGGTAGACCTGAGGACATTAAACCCTTTATCGATCCCACCTTTCGCAACAACGTCATCCTCACGGAGACGGAGCGCCTGACCATGAACAACCGGCCCAAGGACCCAAGGCTGGCACGCAACAAAAACGTCATGGTGGTGGGTGGTTCCGGATCTGGTAAAACACGGTTTTGGCTCAAGCCAAATCTCATGCAGTGCCATTCCAGCTATGTGGTCACCGATCCCAAGGGCGGCGTCGTAGTGGAATGCGGACAGCTTCTCCTGAGGGAAGGCTACAAGATCAAGATCCTCAATACAATCAACTTCAGCAAATCCATGCACTACAATCCCTTTGCCTACATCAAGAGTGAAAAAGACATCCTCAAGCTGGTGACGGCCCTCATTGCCAACACCAAGGGCGAAGGCAAAGCCGGAGATGATTTCTGGGTCAAGGCGGAGACCCTTCTCTATACCGCCCTCATGGGCTACATCCACTATGAAGCACCGGAAAGCGAACGGAATTTTACGACCCTCATCGAGCTCATCAATGCCTCAGAAGTCCGCGAGGACGACGAGGACTTCCAGAACCCGGTGGATCTGATGTTCGCCGCTCTGGAGGAACGAGACTCGGAGCATTTTGCAGTCCGGCAGTACAAGAAATACAAGCTGGCTGCCGGAAAGACCGCCAAATCCATCCTCATCAGCTGCGGGGCCCGTCTTGCGCCCTTTGATATCAAAGAGCTCAGAGACCTGACGGCCTACGACGAAATGGAACTGGATGCCTTAGGTGATCGGAAAACGGCGCTTTTTATCATCATCAGCGATACCGACGACACCTTCAACTTCCTGGTTTCCATGGCTTACACGCAGCTCTTCAATCTGCTGTGCGACAAGGCAGATGACGTCTATGGCGGACGTCTGCCTGTGCATGTGCGCTGCCTTATTGATGAGGCGGCGAATATCGGTCAAATTCCCAAGCTGGAAAAGCTGGTAGCCACCATCCGAAGCCGGGAGATCTCGGCCTGTCTGGTGCTGCAGGCCCAATCTCAGTTGAAGGCTCTATATAAGGATCACTGCGACACCATCATCGGCAATATGGACAGCACGATCTTTCTGGGCGGCAAGGAGCGCACCACATTAAAAGAGCTTTCAGAAACCCTTGGGAAGGAGACTATCGACACCTTCAACACCGGGGAAAGCCGAGGCCGTGAGGTTTCCCACAGTCTGAACTACCAGAAACTCGGAAAGGAGCTGATGAGCATCGATGAACTGTCCGTGCTGGACGGCGGTAAGTGTATTCTGCAGCTGCGCGGGGTACGGCCATTTCTTTCGAGAAAGTATGATATCACCAAACACCCCAACTACAAATACCTCTCGGATGCGGACCCACGCAACGCCTTCAACATCGAGAAGTACCTGTCAACCCGTCTCAAGCCCAAACCGGATGAAATCTATGAGGTCTACCACATGGATCTGTCCGCCGAACCCGAAGCCGCCGAATGAGCGGCTTTTTTCAACTCAAAATTTAAAATAATGGAGGTCAATCAATGGAATTCTTTAACAGTGCAGTAGATGTACTTCAAACCCTCGTCGTCGCTCTGGGTGCAGGCCTTGCCATCTGGGGCGTCATCAACCTTCTCGAAGGCTACGGTAACGATAACCCCGGTGCCAAATCCCAGGGCATGAAGCAGCTCATGGCGGGCGGCGGTGTCGCCCTGATCGGCATCGTCCTGGTGCCGCTGCTTTCCGGTCTGTTCGGTTAATCGGGTAGAAAGCGATGGAAAGCATACTCGACAAAATCACCGAATGGCTGAAGACGATGCTTGTAGAAGGCATCATCACAAATTTGTCGGGGATGTTTGATAACGTCAACCAGCAGGTTGGCGAAATCGCAGGTCAAGTGGGATTGACGCCGGCGGCATGGAATGCCGGCGTCTTTTCCATGATCCGCAGCCTCTCCGAAAGCGTCATCATCCCCATCGCGGGCGTGATCCTTGCCTTTGTGATGACCTACGAGCTCATCCAAATGGTCATCGACCGGAATAATCTTCATGACATCGATACCTGGATCTTTTTCAAATGGATCTTTAAAACCTTTGTGGCCGTTCTTCTGGTCACCCATACCTTTGATATCGTCATGGGCATCTTCGATATGGCACAGTCGGTGGTCAACAGCGCTTCCGGCGTCATCTCAGCAGACGCCTCGGTGGATCTGGCCACCACAGTGGCAGACCTTCAGACGCGGCTGACCGCCATGGAACTGGGTCCGCTCTTTGGACTCTGGTTTCAGAGCCTGTTCATTGGCTTTACCATGCAAGCCCTGAGTATCTGCATCTTTCTGGTCATCTATGGCCGCATGATCGAGATCTATCTGGTCACGTCAGTGGGGCCCATCCCCATGGCCACCATGGTCAACCGGGAATGGGGCGGTATGGGACAGAACTATCTTCGCTCCCTTTTGGCCCTGGCCTTTCAGGCTTTTCTCATCATGGTCTGTGTCGGCATCTATGCCGTCCTGGTGCAGAACATTGCCACGGAAACCGACATCATCAAGGCCGTATGGACCACCCTCGGCTATACCGTCCTGCTCTGCTTCACCCTGTTCAAGACCGGAAGTCTTGCCAAGTCCATCTTCAATGCCCATTAAGCGAAAGGAGGGAAGCTGATAATCTTATTTGAAAATGCGCACATGAAAATACGGTCAAGATACTTTGACCGCAATGCTTTTGTAATTTCATTTGGACGCCTGGCCAAGAATTTTGTGGGATTTACTCATTGAGAACGTAGAAAAATCCTTCACAGTCCCAAAAGGCATAGATGTACTTGTCCTCTGTATCACCCTTTACTGAATAGAGACGAACGGCTGATTCATTGTACTTTGCCTTGCCTAAATACTTACCCTTATCAGCAATTGTAAAGTCCAGGCCATTGATCTGCCGATATTCAGTTTCTTCGATTGTGAGGATGTTCCACTCTGCGCCAGTAATTTCACCGATGACTCGACTCTCCCGAGAAACGTACAAAGCTGTAACTAGAACTAGGATACCCAAAACAACTATAAGCACAGTCTTTTTTCTCAATGGCACACCTCCCAACCAACTTTATTAAATATCAGGATAAAAATCCTGGAAAAATTCATTGATATCAAATCAATTATATCATTTGCGCATTGCTCATCGTGAGCAGTTTTTCTCGAATCTAAATCACTCGTCAGAAGTGTATTCTCACCAAATCCATATTCAATGCCCACTTAGCGAAAGGAGGAAAGCCTGTGGCCTATGTTCCTGTACCGAAGGATCTGACCAAGATCAAAACCAAGGTGATGCTCAATCTCACCAAGCGTCAACTGATTTCATTTGGCAGCGGTGCCATACTGGGCGTCCCGCTGTTTTTTCTTGCTAAACCCCACATGAGTGTCAGCACGGCAGCTCTTTTGATGGTGCTGTCCATGCTGCCTTTTTTCCTGCTGGCCATGTATGAACGAAACGGTCAGCCCCTGGAAAAGATCCTCTATCAGCTCATTCAGAGCCGATTCATCCGACCGAAGAAGCGGCCCTACCGGACCGATAACTTCTATGCCGCCGTAGAGCGGCAAACCAATCTGGACAAGGAGGTAAAAGCGATTGTCCACCAAGAAAACCATCCAACGAAAACTCAGCCGCGAGGAAAGAAATCGCATTGAAAGCGCCATCGCCAGAGCCAAGCGTGATAGCAAAGTTCCGGCAACGGCCCAGCAGACGATCCCTTACCTGCGCATGCATCCCGACGGCATCTGCCAGGCAACGGATGCCTTATATACCAAGACCATTCAGTTTCAGGACATCAACTACCAGCTGGCTCAGAACGAGGACAAAACGGCCATCTTTGACGGGTGGTGCGATTTTCTCAACTACTTTGACAGCTCCATCCGCTTTCAGTTCTCCTTCCTGAATCTGAGCGCCAGCATCGAGGAATTCGAGCAGTCCATCCTAATCCCGGATCAAAATGATGATTTCGATGACATCCGCGCAGAATATGCCAATATGCTCCGAGGCCAGCTGGCCAAGGGCAACAACGGCCTGTCCAAGACCAAGTTCATCACCTTCGGCATCGAAGCGGAGAATCTTCGTACGGCCAAGCCCCGGCTGGAACGTATCGAGAATGATCTGCTAAATAGCTTCAAGCGCCTTGGCGTCGCAGCAGATCCTTTGAGCGGCAAAGACCGCCTGAAGCTCCTGCACAGTATCTACCATCTGGACGGTCAGGAGCGCTTTCTCTTTGACTGGGACTGGCTGCCATTATCGGGTCTTTCCACCAAGGACTACCTTGCACCCTCATCCTTTGATTTTTCCGAGAGCAGGAACTTTCGGATGGGCAATAAGCATTGCTCCGTTTCCTTCCTGCAGATCCTGGCTCCTGAGCTCAACGACCGCATGCTGGCGGATTTTCTGTCCATGGACAACAGCCTGGTGGTGACGCTCCATATCCAGTCCATCGACCAGACCTCGGCCATCAAGACCATCAAGCGTAAGATTACCGATCTGGATCGGATGAAGATCGAAGAACAGAAGAAGGCCGTCCGGTCCGGCTATGACATGGACATCATCCCGTCAGACCTGGCTACCTACGGTGGTGAAGCCAAAAAGCTGCTTCAGGATCTGCAGAGCCACAATGAGCGCATGTTCCTCGTGACCTTTCTGATCATGAGCACTGCAGACGGCAAACAGCAGCTGGACAACAACGTCTTTCAGGCTCAGGGCATTGCTCAGAAATACAACTGTCAGCTGGTCCGGCTGGACTTTCAGCAGGAATCCGGCCTCAATTCATCCCTGCCCCTCGGCCACAACCAGATCGAGATCCAGCGAGGCTTGACCACCTCCAGCACCGCCATCTTTGTGCCTTTCACCACCCAGGAACTGTTCCAGCGCGAAGGTGAGCCCCTGTATTACGGACTCAATGCGCTGTCCAACAACCTGATCATGGTGGATCGGAAAGCTCTGAAGAATCCCAACGGTCTGATCCTGGGCACTCCGGGCAGCGGAAAATCCTTCTCTGCCAAGCGCGAGATCGCCAATGCCTTTCTCATCACCCAGGATGACATCACCATCTGCGATCCCGAGGGCGAGTATTACCCCCTGGTGGAGCGCCTTCAGGGCCAGGTCATCAAGATCTCACCCACCAGCGGACATTACATCAACCCCATGGATATCAACCTCAACTACTCAGAGGATGAAAGTCCGCTGTCCCTGAAATCTGATTTTATCCTTTCCCTGTGTGAGCTCATCGTCGGCGGCAGAGAGGGCCTCCAGCCCATCGAAAAGACCGTCATCGACCGTTGTGTCCGCATGGTGTATCAGGCTTATCTCAATGAGCCAAGGCCTGAGAATGTCCCTATTCTGGGAGATCTGCACCGAATCCTTCTGGAGCAGCCGGAAAAGGAAGCCCGGCTCATTGCGACGGCGCTGGAAATCTACGTCAGCGGATCGCTCAATGTCTTCAACCACCGGACCAACGTGAATATCCAGAACCGCCTGGTCTGCTTTGATATCAAGGAACTGGGCAAGCAGCTGAAGAAGCTGGGCATGCTCATCGTCCAGGACCAGGTCTGGGGTCGCGTGACCGCCAACCGGGCGGAAGGCCGAAGCACCCGCTACTACATCGATGAATTCCATCTGCTGCTCAAGGAAGAGCAGACCGCCGCATACTCCGTAGAGATCTGGAAGCGATTCAGAAAGTGGGGTGGCATCCCGACGGGTATCACCCAGAACGTCAAGGACCTGCTGTCCTCCCGGGAAATCGAAAACATCTTTGAAAACAGTGACTTCGTCTACATGCTGAACCAGGCAGGCGGGGACCGCCAGATCCTGGCCAAGCAGCTCAACATCTCTCCCCATCAGCTGTCCTATGTCACCCATTCCGGTGAAGGTGAAGGCCTGTTGTTCTACGGGAATGTGATCCTGCCCTTTGCAGACCGTTTCCCTAAGGATACCGAGCTTTACCGCATCATGACGACGAAGCCAGCTGAGGTCAAGGGGGTGTGAGATGAGCGCCAAGAAAGCCAAACGCACCGTCACCCGGCTTCAGTTCACCGAGGAGGAACGCAGCAGCCCGGAGCTTCAAAAAGCCACTCAGAAGGCAGACAAGGCTACGAATAAACTGGAGAAAGCAGCAAAAAAGTCCAAGGCAGAATCGCTGGGAACCCACGAGACGAGCATTTCCTTTAGTCCCATGAAAAAGCCTGTGAAGCTGCAGTTTGAAGAGCTTCAGGTGAAGAAAACACGCACGGCTTTAAAGTCCGCAGCGGCGACCCTGCCTGCCGCAGAGGTCCACCGGCAGATTGCCAGATCCGAAGATGACAATGTCGGCGTGGAGGCTGCCCACCGCCTGGAAGGAACCGCTGAATGCACCGTCCGGACCGCACAAAATGCCCATCGTTCTCATGCCCTGAAAGTGGAGCAAAAATCCCTAAAGGCGGAGAAAAAGCTGGACCAGGCCAACGTCAGCCTGCTTCAAAAACGGGCAGCCAGTGAACAGCCGCTCTTATCGACCAATCCCTTATCCCGCTGGCAGCAAAAACAGGCCATCAAGAAGGAATACGCTGCTGCCAAAGCAGGAAAAGGTGCGGAAAACGTTCAGAAGGCGGCCCAAACCACCGTGAAAACAGCGAAAAAAGCGAAGGAGGTGCTGGAGAAGGCTACCGCTTTCATTGCCCGGCACAGCAAGGTTTTTCTGGGCATTATCGGCATCTTCTTTGTTGTCATGCTGATCCTGAATACCTTTGCCAGCTGCTCTCAGATGGCCTTGGGCGGGCTCAATGCCTTTCTCACCACTTCCTACACCGCATCCGACGAGGACATCACCGCCGCTGATCTGGAGTACACCAGGCTTGAGGCAGAGCTTCAGTATGACCTGCTCAACATCGAACGGGATTATCCCGGTTTTGATGAATACCGCTACACGGTAGATCCCATCGGCCATGATCCTAATGAGCTGATCGCCTACCTGACGGCAAGGTTCGAAGATTTTACCTACGCCGAAGTCGAGGCTGAGCTGAGATCCCTTTTTTCCTCCATGTACAGCTTACACATCACGGAGACCGTCGAAGTGCGATACCGCACCGAAACCCGGTACCGAACCTATACCGTGACCGATCCTGAAACCGGTGAGGTCCAGACCATCCGCGAAAGCTATGAGGTGGAGGTCCCCTACAATTTCTACATCCTGAACATCAATCTGAACAGCCAGTCCCTGTATTCGGTGGTCTATCCCCGCATGAGCGCCGATCAGCGGGAAATGTATCTCGTGTACATGGATACCAAGGGCAACAAACAGTATTTCGGCAATCCCTTTACCTTCAATTGGCCATGCCATGTCACCAGCCTTTACGGCTGGAGGGTCCATCCCATCACGGATCGGCTGCAGATTCATCGCGGGCTCGATCTGGGTGTAGCTTTGGGCACACCGATCCAGTCCATACATGACGGCGAAGTGGTCCGAGTCGGCTACGATGCCAGCGGCTATGGCAACTATGTGGTCATTGCGGACAAGGACGGCTACCGCAGCACCTATGCTCACTGCTCCAGCATTCTGGTAACAGAAGGACAGAGTGTCCTGCGGGGACAGGCTATCGCCAAGGCCGGAAGCACCGGTGCCAGTACGGGCAGCCATCTTCACCTGGAACTGACGTTAAATGGCCAGTATCTCAATCCCTACTTCTTCATCGAGGGGACTGATCCCTACACCCCGCCAGCCGTCGGCGGCACAAATGGCGCTTATACCGACTACGACATCCCGCCGGAAGCGCTGTCAGATCCCACCTTCGCTGCCCTGATCAAGGAAGCAGAAAAGTATCTGGGTTATCCCTATGTTTGGGGAGGCTCCACACCATCGACGTCCTTTGACTGCTCCGGCTTTGTCTGCTGGGTATTCAAAAATTCGGGCGTCTATCCATTATCAAGGACCACTGCCCAAGGGATCTTTGACCAGTGCGCCATCATCCAACCCTTGGAGGCCAAGCCAGGCGACATTGTGTTTTTCACCGGCACTTACGACAGTATCGGTCCGGTTTCCCATGTGGCCATCTACGTGGGCGACGGCATGATGATCCACGCCGGAAACCCCATCCAGTACGCCTCCATGAACACCTCATATTTCCAATCCCATTTTTACGCCTTCGGGCGTTTACCAAGGAGGTAATCATGAATCCAAAGATACAAAAACTGACGGAGGAGATCGACAAGATCACCCATCGAATCAAAAGCCTCGAGGCCAGACTCATCGAGCTTAAGGCACAGAAGGACGAGCTGGAGAAGACCGAGATCGTTGAAATGGTCCGCAGTGTCTCAGCAACTCCGGAAGAGCTGGCCGCATTCATCAGGGCGTTTCGCGAAACAGGCGGAGCGCCCGATTATTTTAAAACACAGGAGGATAACGTCAATGAAAATGAGTAAGAAATGGCCTCGTGCTTCAGGCCTACTGCTGGTCATGCTGCTTTGCCTTTCCATTCTCTCAGTCCCTGCCTATGCCAAGACCGATGTATCCAAGGCGATCACAGCAAGCTCTGATCCGATCGAGGAAGCTGTGGTGCCGACTGTCGAGCACGCAGCCTCGGAGCCCGTCAAAGAAACTGAACCGGAAGCTGCTGTGCCTCTCACTCCGGAAGGCAATCTGACCATTGTGGATGACCTGGAAGGTGAACAGACCGAGGACAAGCAGTTCATCACGGTCAAAACCAAAGCGGGCAACACCTTCTATCTGATCATCGACCGGGCCGGTAAGGAAAATAACGTCTACTTCCTGAACCTGGTGGATGAAGCAGACCTCAGAGCCCTGATGGAGGAAGACGGTAACCTGGAGCCCCTGCCGGGAGAAGGTGCGGTCCCAACCGTTCCTGAGCCGGAACCCGAACCTACACCGGAGCCAGAAACGGAAGTGGAGGAACCCGTACCTGCGGAAAGCATGAATCCTACACCGATCATCCTTGTAATCCTGATTCTTCTGGGCGGCGGCGGACTGTGGTACTTCAAGCTGAGAAAGCCCAAGCCCAGCGTCAAGGGAAACACCAATCTGGATGAGTACAGCTTTGATGACGATGACGACTATGAAGAAAAACTGCTGGTTGAAGAGGATCAGGAAAATTCCGAATCGGAGCGTGATGACGAATGACGCATTTTACGGACAGTCCCTTTGAACGGCTGATGAAGCAAAAGCCCAGGCAGCGGCAGGAGAAGCTCTCTCCTGTCCTGCCCAAGACCCATCCCTGCCATGGCTGCAGCTATCTTCAAGGCAACTGCTGCACCGGTGTCTGCTACCGTGAGCTGATACTCCCCCACAAGAAAAAGAAGGTGGACAAATGAGACTGGTGATCGCAGAAAAACCCAGTGTGGCGCAGTCCATTGCCGCTGTGCTGGGGGCAAACAACCGAAAGGACGGCTATCTGGAAGGAACGGATGTCCTGGTTTCCTGGTGTGTCGGACATCTTGTGGAGCTCTCTCCGGCAGATGTCTACGACGAGCGTTATGGCAAATGGCGCTTCGAGGATCTGCCGATCCTTCCGGAGCCATGGAAATACCAGGTGCCCAAGGACAAACAAAAGCAATTCAAGATCCTGAAAGGCCTGATGGGTGAAACTCGAGTGACGGAGATTGTCTGCGCCACGGATGCCGGACGCGAAGGGGAACTGATCTTCCGTTTGGTCTATCGTCAGGCGGGATGTCAGAAACCGGTAAAGCGCCTATGGATCAGTTCCATGGAGGACCAGGCCGTCAGCGAAGGCTTCAGGAAACTAAGGCCCAGCCAGGAATACGATCCGCTCTATCAATCTGCCCTCTGCCGGTCACAGGCGGATTGGCTGGTTGGTATCAACGCAACGAGACTCTTTTCCGTTTTGTATCGTCAGACCCTTAATGTTGGACGCGTAATGTCTCCTACGCTTTCCATGATCGTGGACCGCTGGTCTGCCATTCAGGATTTCAGGTCCGAGCCATTCTACACCGTTGTACTGAAGCTCCCAGGCTTTGAAGCAGCCGGTGAAAAGCTGAAGATCAAGGCAGAGGCTGAAAAGCTCCTAAAAGAGTGCCAGGGAAAGTCCGCCACAGTCACTGAGGTAAGGACCCAGGAGAAAATGGAAAAACCGCCCAAGCTATATGACCTGACCACCCTGCAGCGGGAAGCCAACCGGCTTCTTGGGTATACCGCCCAGCAAACGCTGGATTATGCCCAAAGCCTGTATGAAAAAAAGCTCATCACCTATCCCCGAACCGACAGCCGCTATCTGACGGCTGACATGGCGCAGTCCACTGAGGACGTCCTTCAGTCAGCGCTTTTCCTTTTGCCAGAGAAATTGACGAAGGGATATTCGACGGATTTAAAGCAATTGCTGGATGATTCCAAGATCAGTGATCACCACGCCATCATCCCGACCCATGCTCTGAAGGAAAATATCCTGGAGAGTCTGCCCAAGGGCGAACAGGAGCTCTTAAAGTTACTGGCTATCCGCCTCATCACAGCCGCCGGAGAAGCTCATCAGTATTCGGAAACGACGGTCATTCTGGACTGCAGTGATCAACGCTTTACTGCCAAGGGAAAGACGATCCTGCAGTCCGGTTGGAAGTCTGTGGAGGAGCATTATCACAGCACGCTTACCACTCGAAAATCGGAGAAGAAAACGGATGTCCCACTGCCCAGACTGGAAAAAGACCAGTGCTTTGATGCGGTCTCTGTCCGGCTGGATGAAGGGAAAACCACCCCGCCCAAGCCGTTTACAGAAGATACGCTACTCTCTGCCATGGAGAATGCTGGCCTGGAGGACCTACCAGAGGATGCTGAACGAAAAGGTCTTGGGACTCCGGCCACACGGGCAGGCATCCTGGAAAAGCTGATCAAGACTGAGCTCGTGGAGCGCCGAGGTGATAAAAAGCTCAAGACCCTGCAGCCTACTCATAAGGGAGTTGCTCTGGCCACGATCCTGCCGGAGCAGATCAAATCCCCTCAGATGACGGCGGAATGGGAGGAAAAGCTGAAGCGTATCGAAAAGGGTCAGCTCTCACCTGAGATCTTCATGGCGGAGATCTCTCAGCACCTGAAGGATCTGGTCAGAACCTATCAGGCGGTCTCTGAAACCCCCGGCGAGCTGGCCTTGAATCCGGAAAGCATCGGTTCCTGCCCGCGCTGCCAGGATCAGGTGCTGGAAGGGGAACGCCGCTTTTTCTGCCAGAACAAGACCTGTACATTTGCTCTGTGGAAGGACAACCGTTTCTTCAAGGACAAGAAAAAAACACTGACTCGCGAGGTGGCTGCTGCTCTTCTTCAGAACGGCAGCATCCTGATGAAAAACCTATATTCACCCAAGACACAAAAGACCTACGATGCCCGAATCATCATGGAGGATACCGGCGGCAAGTACGTCAATTTCAGGTTGGAATTCACGCCTGGTGAAACCAAGGATAAGCACAAAACATCGACAAAATCCAAGGAAAGGATGGAAAAATCATGAATGTCAAAGAACGGATCAGGGCTCTCCTCGGCATTGAGGTGAGCACGGATAATCTGCTGGAGCTCTGGGAGAATCCGGAGAAATATGTATCAACACCGGAAGATGCTGACAAACTGGGAGATCTGTTTCTCTTAGTTGAGATGATGGCCGAGCTGGAGGTGGATAGCGATGAACAACACTGATGAACTTCGCTATGTCCAAGCCTTTGCCCGCATCATCGGCGTCAAGGAGGATGACGCCCTGGAATACGCTCAGAGAAAGGGCATCAGCGCTTTGGTGGAGAACGCCACACAGCTTTTGAGCACACCTGCACAGCGGGAAAAGCATCAGGCCTTTCTGGATCTTTACCGCATGAGCAGCAGCATCAAGACGAAAAATCCAGTCATTAATTCACCGGATGCTGCAGCGGCCTTCTTTCGCTCGGTGATGGATCAGGTCCATGACAAGGAAGCCTTTGTTGTGGCATTTCTTAATACCAAGAACCGCGTCATCGATCACGAGGTCGTATCCCTGGGGACCATCAACAGCTCCATCGTCCACCCCAGGGAAGTCTTCCGAAATGCCATCGTCAATAAGGCTAATGCCGTGATCCTTTGTCATAATCACCCATCTGGTGATCTGACGCCAAGCTCCGAAGATCTCACCGTGACAAAAAGATTGAAGGAGACGGGCAATCTTCTGGGCATCCAGGTGCTGGATCACCTGATCATCAATGGGATCAACCAGCAGGATGTTTATTCGTTTCAGGCCCATGGCGTGCTGGAAGCACCCGCTGCTTATGACCAAAAGGAAACGGTCAGGGAATCCTCAGCTCAGGTGGCACCCGGTAAGAACATCAAGGATGGCCTCAAGGAAATCACGGATAAGCTGGAGCAAGGCATCCGTGATTTTTTCAGCGGCGACAAATACCAGGATTACCTGCGCACCATGTCGAGGTTCCATCATTATTCCCTGAACAATACGATCCTGATCGCCATGCAAAAGCCGGAAGCCACACTGGTGGCGGGATACAATCGCTGGCAGGATCAGTTCCAGCGCAATGTTCTGAAGGGTGAAAAAGGCATCCGCATCATTGCCCCAGCCCCTGTCAAAACAAAAAAGGAAGTTGAAATGCTTGATCCTGTGACGCAGAAGCCCCTGCGGGATGTCTCTGGCAAAACTCTGACGGAGGAAGTGGAGATCAAGATCCCCCGGTTTCGGGTCGTCTCAGTCTTTGATGTCTCTCAGACGGACGGGAAGCCCCTTCCCCAGCTGGCAAGTACCCTGACCGGTGACGTCAAGCAATATGATGTTTTCATGGAGGCTCTGAAGCGATCCTCCCCGGTTCCCATCTCCTTTGAAGCCATGCCCACCAGCACCGACGGATATTTCAGCCAGGGCAGACAAAAGATCGCCATTCGGGATGACATGAGCGAGATCCAGACGGTCTCTGCGGCCATCCATGAGATCGCCCACGCCAAGCTTCATAATCTGAAGCCTGACCAGGAAAAGGATCACGGAGAAGATGAGAAAGCACCGGTAAAACCCAAGGATCGGCGAACCGAAGAAGTGGAGGCAGAAAGTGTTTCTTTCGCAGTATGTGCGAATTATGGCATCGCCACCGATGAGAACAGCTTTGGCTATATTGCTGCCTGGAGCAAGGACAAGGATCTGCCCGAGCTGAAGGCTTCCCTGGAGACTATCAGCAAGACCTCAGCAGAGCTCATCGATGACATCGATCGCCATTTTGCAGAAATTACCAAGGAGCGCGGGATTTCTGCAGCAGACATAGAAAAGCAAAACGAAAAGACGGGGACTGATGATAATCCATCGCCTCGCCTGCAGGAGGTGGAATTCCTCACAGGTTCGGATGACACCTACGCCATCTACCAACTGAAAAACGATGAGAATCTGCGCAACCATCAGTTCGAGAGCCTGCATCACCTGCAAAAACTTGGTCTGAATGTGGATCACAAAAATTATGACCTGACCTATACCGGACATTTTGAGGCTGCTGCCGACACAAATGGGACGCTGAACGGCATCTATGAAAAATTTAATGAGGACCACCCTAAGGACTTCACCGGGCATAGTCTTTCTATGAGCGATGTCATTGTTTTAAAGCAAAACGGTGAGCACACGGCTCATTATGTGGATGCCATTGGCTTCAAGGAAGTTCCGGAGTTCATCAAACCCGTCAATCCCTTGCGGAGCATTGAGGATGCGGTGGAGCAAAATGACAATCACTTTGATGGCCTAATCAATAACGTTACAACCAAAGATGCGGATAAGACCAGAGAGGCAGCCGAAGGTCGTGATGAGAAAAAGCTGCAGAAGGAATCGGTTAAGCAGCGGCTGAAAAAGTCAGCTGAGAAACCAGAGATCAGCAAAACGCTGCCCCACAAAACTGCAGAAATGGAGAGATGAAGATGGATAGATTCAGTATTGAAGAGCTTAACCTCATGTGTATTTATGATACCGGCACCCGTTCCGGACTGATCGCAGGGCTTGAGAAAATCGCCCTGGAGCTTGCTCCTGAAGACGAAGAGCTTGCCGGGCTTGTCCAAAGTGCTTTGAAGAAGCTGACGGCCATGAGTGATCAGGAATATGGAGAGTTGATCCTGGTGCCCGACTACAAAGAAGAAGAGGACTAAAACAGAGCGTGTACAGCAGAAAGGTGGTGTGCTGGAACTTGAGGAGGTGATGATTTGGCAAACAGAAAGCGTTCGATCCCCATTATAATCATGGTCAACGAGCGTGAAAAAGCGCTGATCGAAGAAAAGATGCACCAGTTAGGGACAAAAAACATGGGGGCTTACATTAGGAAGATGGCCATTGACGGCTATGTAGTCCGCCTGGACCTCTCCGATATTTCTGAACTGGTATCGCTCCTTCGAAGAAGCAGCAACAATCTGAATCAATACGCTAAGCGGGCTCATGAAACCGGACGCATCTATGAAGCCGATATTGAGGATATCCAGAGCAGCCTAAAGAGTGTATGGGAAAAGGCGGATCAGATCATGACCCGCCTTTCCACCATAGACTAAAATTCTTATCGACAACATGGACGACATTTGGATTCCTTGCTACGATCAGGGTAGAAGAAATTTTCGGATGAATGGAGGTGTGCAGCATGAGATTTCTCATCAAGCTGTTCTTATTCCCAATCACACTGGCTTTAACGATCCTTGTTGCAGCCTGCCGTTTGCTGTGTCAGCTGTCCACCATGGTGCTGGGGATCGTGGCTTTTGTATGCTTTGCCATCGCACTGGGAACCATGGTCCTGCTTCAGGATGTTCCGGAAGGTCTGAGATTAATGGGCTTGGCCTGGTTGATCAGTCCCTTCGGACTGCCGCTGATCGCAGCCTTCTTGGTTGAGCTGCTTGGCGTATTCAACGATTCTTTGAAAGCGATTTGAGAAAGCGAAATATGATCCTGTGATGGGCGCGGTGGAGCAATCTGCTGCGCCATTTTCTTTTGGAAGGAGGTGTCCGCTGTGGCAACCACGAGATTAATACCCATGCACGTTATAAAAGGTCAGACCGTGGCCCACACGGTACATGAACGCCTTTCCTACGCCATCAATCCTGATAAAACCAACAACGGACAGCTCGTCAAGGCCTATGGCTGCGAACCGGAAACCGCTGCTGGAGAGATGCTGCTTTGCAAGAAAGAATACGAGACCTACATTGGACGAAGTGATGAGAAGAAGAGTGACATCGTGCTCTATCAGATCCGGCAGTCCTTTAAGCCAGGAGAAATCGCGCCCGAGAAGGCTCAGGAGATCGGCTATGAGCTCGCCATGAGTTTAACCAAGGGGAAGTATCAATTTGTTGTCGCCACACATACCGATCATGCCCATATTCATAACCACATTATTTTCAATTCCACATCCATAGACCATACTCAGAAATTTAGGAATTTCCTTGGCTCCAGTGAAGCGATCCGAAAAATCAGCGACAAGCTTTGCCTGGAGAACGGACTCTCAATCATTGAAGCTCCAAAGCAGGGACCGTCTCATTACGGCAAGTGGCTGGGCGACAAAAAACCGCTATCCTGGCAGGAGAAACTAAGACAAACCATCGATGCCGTCATGGCACAAAAACCAGCTGATTTTGATGCTTTCCTGAAGTTAATGGCGGAGAATCGTTATGAAGTGAAGCAGGGGCAGCATCTAGCCTTCAAAGCAAATGGTCAGCAAAAATTTACAAGATTGCGATCCCTGGGCGAAGGATATTCTGAAGATGAGCTAAGATCTGCGATACTCGGAAAAAATGTACACACACCAAAAGCCAAAGTTCCTTATCGAAAAAATCCAGACAAGATCCATCTCCTGGTGGACATTCAGGCCAGGCTTCAGGCAGGAAAAGGTCCTGGTTACGAGCGCTGGGCGAAGGTGTTTAATCTGAAACAGATGGCTCAGACCATCAGTTTTCTGACGGAGAATAACATCACCGACTATGAAACCCTGGTTGAAAAAACAAAAGCTGCGACGGATCGTTATCACGAGCTGTCACAACAGATCAAGCAAATTGAAAAACGGATGGCTGAAATCACAGAGCTGAAGAAACATATCATCAATTATGCGAAGACAAAGGATGTATTTACGGCATATCGACAATCCGGATATTCAACAAAATATTATGAGTCGAACACCGAAAACATTCTGCTTCACCAATCAGCCAAGCAAGGTTTTGACTCGATTTCATCAAGCAAGATCCCTTCAATAAGAGACCTCCAAGATGAATTCAACAAATGCCTGGATTCTAAAAAAGTCATTTTAAAAGACTATGTAAAACAAAAGAATCTGATGAAAGAATCACTGACTATACAATCAAACGTTGATCATTTATTTTCTCAAGGGTCGGCTAATATTAATGAACAGCATCGCTAAATGGATCTGATCGTGGACAGACCCCGTCCACAAAGATCACTGCGTCTTATTTGACGCCTTAAAGATTCTTTCAAAATACTCATCGAATAATTCCTGATCTGATAATAGTGTTTTCGCTCTGAAAACACCTCTACTATATCCATATTTCTTTTTCATCTTATAGGAGTCGCTAGGAGTAACGAAGATTTCATTTGGGAAAATTTCGAGGATTTCTCTAATAAGCGCAGCAAGATAAGAACTCTCTATATCCGAATCGAGGTGGCCTTTAAATATGCCCCGGAATTTCTGATCTACCCATTCGCCCTCGACTAAACGGGAAATTTTCTGACCCATCTCATAAGTACAATTTTCTATGACCAGAGTATTTTGGTCCATTCCAGTGAATGGATCTACAAATAATCTAACAGTTTGTGCTTGGGAAAACGGATGCCAGGACAACTCGAGATCCCCATCAAGGAACTCACCAATAATCGCTCCAACAGGCCAGGCTTTACCATTCCCATCCCATAATGAATACAGATGACCCGGCCTTCCTATGTAAATATTTCGTTCAACTCTCTCTATGCGATGATAATGAATATGGCCTACGGCATAGTAATTAAATCCAAGTTGTTTCATCTTACTGATTGGCAGATCACAAGGGTGGGTTAATAAAATCGCTGGTTTGGTGTGAAGCTGTGGTGTGAGATATCCGAATTTTTTAAGAAAACCATTTTGCTTGGAATCGCAACTCATACCAAAAACATTGAATTCAAGATCATCGTCTTCTACGAAAGCCATCTCATCCATGATATATAAACCACTTAGACCCATGGTCTTTAAAATCAGCTCTGCTCTTGACTCCCGGGTATCGTGTTCGCCGAATACAATAAAGACTTTGCAATTGAGTGATAGCCATTCAAATAAAAATTGTATCAGGTTGCCAGCTGAATCCAGCTCTAGATCCCCTGAAATAATGACTGCACCGATATGATAATCCTTAATTATCGAGCTGATATCCCCAAGTATTTGACGCTTAATTTCATAATGACTTAGGCCGTCTTTTTTACTTTTTAAATGGTCAGAATCGAAGAAATGCAAATCTGAAATATGCAAAAATCTGTTTTCTTTCACAATTCCACTCCTCCAATCATTTTAATTTTCAATCCCATTCCTATGTTATCGCTAAATTGATTGACTCATCATTAGCAAAGGAAGATGGGTTTGGGATATCCCCAAAAGGTGAAATCACATAGATTTCCGCAAGTGTATAAACACTTGCATTGCTTGCCAATAATGTACTGTTGTTGACCCAATATCTGTTACCGCAATTAATCTAGTGAGCAAACATTTTCAGCTCCAAATAAGGCTTTCGCCCTTTCAATAATCTTAGGAGTAGGATTGGGATAATAGACAACAAGATTATTCATTGCTCTGGAACAACATACATAGAAAATTCTTTCTGTTCTTTGTATTACAGACTCTTTATTAGGCGTTTGTTCAAAATAATAATTGAAGTTATAATTGTTCCATCTGCCATTGTCCATTATGACAAGTACATTATCAAACTCGGCACCCTTAATCCCATGTTGAGTCGAATATGGTGAAAATTCATTATAATATTTGAAATATGCGAGGACTTGCGAAGCAGGTAGTAACTTGATTTTTTCGTATGTTTCCGAATGGTTTTTAAGAAACTCAATAAAGCCATCGTCCTTACGAACAAAACGCTCTATGTCAAATGTCTCAACTAGTTGTTCTATGTTTATATCAAGATTTGCATGTAGGCGAGATAACGCTTCGCTTATACGTCTTTTATCAGCGGTATTTTTTATTTTACATTGCATTTCACTGATAACATATGCAAAATCTTTTTTGCCATAGTAGAATAAAATTCCACCAATTCTTAGAAGATGCCGAGCTAATCGATCAGGTTCATTTCCGATAAGATGGTCGTTGTTTGAATAAGCGGCTAACAGTTCCGCAAACCCTAATCGAGTCGCGCTTAATCTATGGGTTAAAAATAACACCCGTGTTTCTTCAAAATTCTCAAAATCCCATCCAGAAGCGAAATTGCTTGTTTTGAAAGACTGCAAGTCAAATTCATTGTTTGAATAGACAAATGTAGTACTCCCCAATTTATTAGCAATAACACCTTCCGTTGTCCTTTTTGCAGGTTCTTGTTGAATATCAAAACGTATGCGGTTGAGCATGTTTATCACATTTACAGCGCAGCGATAGTTGTCCTCTTTTACTACTTCGTATACATCACCAGTATCTATATATGACTGAATATTTCCGACACCTGAATCATAAATGGACTGCATTTTGTCGCCAAAAAAGCCAACACATAATCGGTTATTTGCAGCTACTTTAATATGCGTTAGGAATATCTCAATCACAGCACGTTGAGTGTCCTGATATTCATCTATGAAAATATAATCATACTTATCACATAGAATTTTTGCTAATAGAGGGTATGTGGCAAACATATAGTTTGCGATTTTCAACAAATCATCATGAGAAATAATCCCATGCTCGAGGTCGCGAAAGTTTTGATATTCAATATTATTAAACGTCTGCTCATTGATTATAATCTCACCTGAGTAGACTAATCCGCTACCTTTATTCTCTTTTTCTGCAGATATAAGATTTAGCACGCTGCTTTTTAAGTTTTTTTGATACTCTTTAATTTCATCCCACAAAAAATCGTGAATAGTAGAAACACGAAGTTTTGAATATGGAGAGCGCTCCTTTATTTCATCTGCTGCCACATTGGTATATGTTATACAAGCTACATGTGCTTTGGGGTTACTTTGCATGACATGATGAAGTGTTTGTATCAATGTGTAAGTTTTGCCACTCCCTGCACCACCGCTTAACAAGAAATTCTTTTTATCATCAAGGCAGGAATTGATTTTTTCCATTACTGTGCCAACCATTCCAAACCCTCCCTTATGTACAACGGAGTTGTCCATTTTTCATTTTCTTTTCCGCCATATAGAAGAACATCTAAAGCGAATGAAGTTTTACTATCAATGCACATTTCAGCAATTTCATAGAAATCTGGAGGTGAATCGTCTAATCCGCCGAGGTTCTTTAAACTTGTAAAAATATTTTTATGATCTATGATAAATTGCAAGTTGTTACAGATAAACGCATCCTCAAAACTGCGTGCTTGATACCCATTCTCTTCTTTTTGAAAAAGGAGGCGTAAATTTCCATTTTCTTTAAGATTCCAAGAACCGGTATTATTGTCATAAGTCAATGTCATGGGTGAATTACATAACGGTACAATATCTTGCAAATTAGAAAGATGAGTAAAATGCTTAATTGAAGCATTTGTTGTGGTCGTTCCTTCTAAAAATCTACATTTTACAGGTCTCCCGTTTTCACCCGGTTTTGCACAATCAAGATCCGTTATGATTAGTGTTTTAATACCTAAAAAGCCAAGGAATGTTGCAAAAATATGAGAGTAAGCGCCTACTTCGATCACCGATATATTTTGTGATAGAAGAGGATCGTGATTCTCAGCCTCTGGGTTCTGTGCGGCAAATTCATCGGCTTTTTTCATCATTGCATATATCAACATTCTTTCGGTATCGCCTTCAATTAGAATGGCTTTATCTGCAAAGAACAGCTCTGCACGATTTAATGTTACATATTGCTTGACAAATCTATATGCACGTTCTTGCTCTTCTTTAGTAGGAACATCCTCAGAGGTAACCATTTTTGAAAAAAGAGTCTTTAAACTACGTGATTTAACGCTTGTACTGGATTGCCTTAAAAAATATTTTATATCTTCAAAGTCACATTGAGATACGATGTGCGATGAATGGGTGCTGATTATTGTTTGCAACGAAAAATCTTTACCCGCTGCTAAACAATGCTGCGTGAGAATCTTCTTAATATTCTTGATGAATATGTATTGCATCTGTGGGTGAGTATGCGCCTCTGGTTCTTCGATGAATAAGAAATTTAGAGGGGCCGGGTTTTCATCAGGTTTTCCTTTCTTTGATAACTGGTCGAGTTTGATTCGTATGTTGAAAATGATAGCAAAAAGATTCAAGTACCCCAAGCCGTTATAGTCTTCTGGCAAAAGGGTATCTTCATGCTTGTACTTCACAGTTGTATTATCCTGAAATATCTTCTTTTCACTTAAAGTTGAAATGATTGATAATTCTGCTTCCTGGGGATTGTAAGACATTGCAGCAATTTCTTTCACAACAGGAAGAAAAAGTTCTTGATAAATTCCGGTTAAACTTTCATCTGTTTCGCAAAGCTTTTTCTGTAACTCTGGAAATTCCGCTTCAGAGGCGACACTGGAATTGTAGTATCTTCCAGCGAGAAATGAAAGTGATCGGCTATGTCCCTGTTCATTATCAACATCTCTTTTTGCACCAATTATCTGCATCGAAATAATAGAATTTACAATATCGCTGTTAATAATCTTGAAATTTGTTTCATTGCCGAATTCAAGCGCTTTAATTCGTACAGTAAAATACCTATTCATGTTGTTTCTTAGATAATATTCAAAATCACGGTCTATACCTTTAGCCTTGTATTCGATATAGTCGCCAGCAAGTTTTAGATATTTTTCATAAACTAAAACATATTCGAATTTCACAACAAGATAATGCATATCATTATCTAAATCTAAAAGTAGCGCAGAAGCGCTGCCAAGGTTATCGGTATCGTTATACGAGATATAAAGTTTCAACGATAACTGCGGTTCAACGTATTCTTCAGGAGAGTTATTGCTGCTTTCACAGGCAAGAATATCCTTCTGTGTCTTAATATTGAAGTCATCAAATGTAAATTCAGGTTTATTTTCAGAGAGAAACTTTTGAAGAATTGACAGGAATGATGTTTTCCCCGAATTGTTTTTTCCAATAACTAGTGTAAGAAGATCCTCGAAATCGATATCCAATTCCTTTAGCATTCTAAAATTTCTGATTTGCGCTGATTCTAGTTTCATACACACCATCCTCTCATATTTTAATGCATCACATTTTCACCTTGAAGCGATACTAGAAAATGAGTCCGCCGATATTTCAGGTTACCTGTAGTATCACGTGAGTCTTTGTTACCATCCGATCAACAACTGCTTCAATTTTTCATCGTGATCCAGGACAAATGTACTTGCTTCCCAATCTTCTGTTGCAGGTATTTTTGTCTCGTACTTGATTGTAAATGGATTTTGGTCTGGAACTTTGTCGATACGCTCTTTTGCCTCTTCGATGTTATTTAAGGCAACGTCAATCCAAACATCCTCTAAGGTGTCCGGGATTTGTCCGAACATATCCTTAATGTTTTTTAGTCGGGCAGATAATACCGTGTGGACCTTATCTTCAACAGAGTCTTTGTATCGCATGTTGAAAATTTTCACTTTGGGAGCCACCTGGCCAATACGCTGGATTCGGCCTTTTCTCTGCTCAAGCCTTGTTGGATTCCATGGTAAGTCAAGATTAATCAATGTACTAAGCGTCTGAAGGTTAAGTCCTTCGCTCGCTGCATCAGTCCCAACTAGGATCTTTATTTCATGGTTTTTTACTTTGGCCTTGATGCTATCTTTGGAGTCTTTATGAAAAGATCCGTTGAGAAAATAGCCGGATTTATCTCCGCCAGCATAAAGACCTATCACGTCATCAGACAAATCTTTTGAAAGTTTTTCAGCCACGAAGTATGCGCTGTCGTAGTATTGCGAGAATATGATGCAACCGCTATCTTTCCAGGGCTTGTCACTTTCATCAATACCATTGCTTAGAATATCGAGGACCTTGATATACTTAGGATCGTTATCATGATTAAGAGACAGCATTTTTACGAGTTCGCGAAGACATTGAGTTTCCGCATCCGTAAGATTCTTTACCTCGCTGACACTTTCTTCAAAATCATCGTCTTCCTCAAAAATTACATCAAATTCATCCTGTAATATTTCTTTTCCAGCCTCTGTCCAGGCAAGCATTTTCTTCGCTGTATTATCACCGGCGATAATCGTGCTTCCAATACGCTTCAATATCAGTGTTGACATGAAGCCGCCTGCTTTGACACGGGATGAAAGCAAAGTACAAAATTCCTGTGCTTTTGAGTAGGCTTGCCTCAAATAACCTTCGAGAGGGATTGCGCCATCGTCGCCCTCGCCGTATAGTTCGACCAGAATTCTTTTAAGGTAGGTCTCACCGCTCGCTGGATTGATTGTATTCTCAAGAAAATCCCTTGTTCGCCTCACTATATGGCGAATAAACGGATTGTAGTTTGCTATAAATTCGTCCGTGGTATATAAAGTCCGTATGCTATCCTTCTTCGAGCCCGAAAGGGATGCGTAATAATCAGCAGGCAAGACATAGGTTTTATCGGAAATATCAAGCCTGTCCCGAATGCGGTTTACTCTATCTTGTGCTGACGGAGTTTTGGTTGGTAGGGGATTTCGAATGATGTCCCACATTGTGATTTCGCTCTCTGGATAAGGCTCTTTCCCACAAACCATATCAAGCATCAATTGGGGCTTTTTATGCCATTCACTATACATGTCACCCATAACCTTGAAGGTCGGGAGACTTAAAGCATTTATCAGATCAAATGCTTCAATAGGATGAATCTGCACCGGAGTAGCTGTTGCCAAGAGAAGACTCTTGGTCTTAAAAGTAATCGCATTAAGAAATTGTAATAGATAATTTGGATCTGCCTTGTGCTTGTTAGGATCTTTAGTTGGATTTCGACGTCGTGCGCGGTGCGCTTCATCGAGAATGACACATTCAAATTCTTTCTGAGCAAGCAATTCAGCGGCTTCTGTTCTTCTTGACACAAGGCCTTGTGAGATGATGCCTACTCGTCTCGGGCATTTAAGTATGGATCTAACACTATCGGCTTGATAGAAATAACCATTTTCATCTTGCCAACCTGAACCGGTCCAAACAGCACTTGGCATATCTAGCAGTGTCTTCATTTCGTCCTGCCACTGCCATACAAGAGTTTTGGGCACAATAATCAAAACTGGCTTATCACCATAGAGAGCCATTAATTTTGCAGACATTGCAAGCTGCAGAGTCTTTCCCAGCCCAACCTGGTCAGCGAGAAGATACCGAGCACCACCATCCTTTTTGTGCTCTCTGAAAGCAAGCTCGACAAAATATTTTTGGTGTTCCCAAAGACCAAATTCTTTTCGATAAACCGGTTCCTCGACTGCAGCTGAAGGGACCACTTCATCGGAATTTTCTCTCCAGTCTTTCAGACCGATGACCATACGCTTTGAAATTCTGTTGAGGTCGTTGACAATAAAATCAGCCAGGTTCACAGCATATTGACTATTCCAGAAATAATCAAATTCATCTTGAACCCATTTTACAGATTCCTCTGAATCATCTTCCCACAGCATTTCATAATTTAGTGTATAGGCGCTCTTAGTTTCATTGATACTCCCGAGAAAAGAGGTTTTAGAGCCATCTTTATAAGTGATTACTCCAGCCTTTCCGTGCATAAGACCAAAAACTTGGTCAGGAATCACTCGGATTTCAAGCTTTCCATTGCTTAATAGGCGATATAGAGTAGAAAGACGGCTGCTGCTTTCTGGTGAAGTATATTTTTCTTCAGGAGAAAACTCACACCATTCCTGCTTCATCTTCTGCGCATAGTTAGCCACTGCAATATCTTCCGGCAGAAGTCCGGAATTACAAATAACCCGGACTTTGCCTTCCACGTTTTCAATACTTTCTCCAGCTACTTCAAGAATGGAGGAGCAAAAATATCCGGCAATTCTGTCGTAAGATACTGCATTCTTCAGTTTTTCTTTCAAAAATTGCTGATCTAACTTATGTCTCCTTGAAGAATAGCGATTCATAGACTATTCCCCCTTTAAATGCTGTCGTTGGTAACAAGTGAATGTAACAAATCAGCCATTGTTGCGCTTTGCTCCCAGTGCGGAGTCATATTATCAATGTCTTTGGTATCTTTGATGAAGCTGAGAAGTTGCTTGATCATGTCGCGTTTGTCCCAATAATTCGGCAACTCATTTTTTATATAGCCGAGAGCTCTCGATGGATTTTCATCTTCCTTGATTCCTGTGTAAATTCCCATAAACACTGTACGAAGTATGGATTTCTCAAAATCAGGAACATCACTAATAGTTCTACCCGCTATTTCAACGGGCGTCTTTAGTCTAGCAGTATTTGCTTTTTCACTAGCCATCATTTGACTGTAACCACCTATACTAAAACCCCGAGCAAATTCCTGATAAGTGCTGATTTGATAGTTGCCATGTTTCTCACTTTCTAAGCCCTTAATATAGAATTTTTCGGCATTTGATAAGTCTTTCCACAGATAACTTTCAAACTCCAACGGAATAACGCAGTCATAAGCAATTTTCTTAGCTGCTTCGATAATTTTAACAACGCTGCTTTGAGCGGGATTATTTATGGCCAAATTCAATTCGTAATCAAGATCAAGATCTTCAATAGTTTTAAAGGACGTCAAAACTTTTAGAGACGCTGCATAGGCTGCTAGTACAAAATCTGGATCAGAAAAATTTGGTTCTTCTTTGTTTTCAAGTTCCAACATACTTGTGATTTGGTTTCTCACTTCAGCTCGGATATCAGAGTTGATTTCATCTAGGAAGGCCATATCATCTCCAGTTTGTTTGCGTAAAACTAAAAGAACGGTTCCTTTAACATAATTGCCATCTTTGATACCTGAGGCATCAGTTTCAGTTGCAATATTCCAAGCAGCAGTAACACGAAGACCCGATTTCCACATGATTAAGGCAAGCTGAGCCCAAACAGCCGGATCGCTATGTGTAAACATAACCACCTGCATGCCATCATCTGGCATATGCCTTGTGAGGTTGGAATAAATATCAATCATCGTCTGGGAAAAATGAGTATCTCCCCGTACAGCAAGCACTCTTTTTGAGTCAGCATACCATTCGGGAAAAGCTTCTAATAGTAATCTCTTGTCCCATGCTAAAAAGAACTCTGAAAGCTCATGATAGTTTACAGCATCAGCATACGGAGGATCAGTGATCCAGTAATCCGCTTTATAATTTATATCTCGTGCATCTGAAATTGATGCAACAAATTTGTTTAAGTCAAACTCCAGCTCTCCATCAATAGACGTTTCACTAGCATTCCTTACTAAGGAAAAACCCCTAACACCATATTGCCACATGGTATTAAATGCTTGATTGTAAAAAGTCTGCGCCATAGACTCCCTAGCTTGCCCTGTCCCCCATCTACATAATCGGCTGTTCCAATCAGCATTTTTGTTAAGTATAAGAAGAGATAGAGCAAGTTCCTCCTGCGAAGAAGCAAGAGAAAGCATCTTTTGAATAAAAATAGAATTAGTTAATAATTGTCTCGCATTAAATAGATGATTCCAGTGTGTCCAACCACGCTCTTTAAAAAGTCGTTCAGTTTCCATACCACTTTCTATCGCCATGCTTGGTACTAAACCTTGTTCTTGCCAGTCAACAATATTTTGCGAGACTATTTGCTTAACCTTCTCTTCATTACTCATATCTCTTTCATTTGGAGCTCGATAATAGCGTTTTCTTTCTGGTGTCTCGTATCTAACTGCATAAAGTCGTTCAGAAAAAATATCATCTTCTCTGAAATCAAAATCATTTTTCCCCCATTGCCTTAAACCAGATATTGAATTGACACCATCGTTTCTATCTTTTCTCAATATAGATATAGGAGTTGTTTTGCCACAATGTGGGCAAGTCAACCCTTTGCTTGAAACCGTCCCATCAGTGGCCTTCTTCATCTCTTCGGAGGTAGCGTTCATTTTTATATCAATATCAAATTTCCCATCAATCTCTTTTAATTTGGCAACTGTTTTAGAACCAACACCAATCAACCAAGACGATGCCAGAGGGACTCTAATGCCACACTCTGGGCAACTTGCCTCTGTGCAATATAAATAATTAACACCGTTATCATTATTTTCGTTTCTTTCAATGCCAATTTTGTATATTTCTTTATAAACCTCATCAAAAAGTCGTTTTTGAAATTCATCTAATTGAGTTTTCACGTTTTTTTTATTGCCTAAAAGATTTATATTTGACCAGGTTAATAACGAAGCGATCGGATTTAAGTCGCTACCATAAGCTTCTGATCCCATCCTAGCTGCTTCGAAAGGAATACTACCTCCTCCAGAAAAACAATCACCGACTTTAATTAAATGGCCATAACGCTTTAATGATAGTTGTTCTATCAAATCATTTATTGATTTTGCACTTGTTCCGAGGTGATGATTTATAGCATTCCAGCTATCCTTACGAAGGTTCGTAAGTTGTTCCGGCCGAACACAGTAACTCAATTTATCATCATAACCAAGTGTCTTGAATAACCGCGTTTCTATATCACTTTTGTCTTGTCCACTGCGAATCTTTATCTTTGTTCCATCAATTTCAAACCATTCATCAATGAACTGCCTGAAATGTTTGCTCTTTTGCGCAATGTCGAAAAGTTCTTTTGCAGAAATTGCCTTCTGCTTACGATCGAGCAAACCATCATTGTCCATTGACAAGATCTTCAGAAAGATATCCATATCGGCCTTTGGATTATCACTGCAAGGCATTAAACAGCCTAAAATCGCAGCACGAACGAGAATAAGGGGTTTTCGCCCCCACCATTTCCCAAGTCCGGTTAATGTTTGGCTCTGAACTGCTTTTCTCTCTTTGTAGCTTTCTTTGCTTACTTTACTGACAGGAAACTGCTTTTCTATAAATGACATCTGATTGTCCAATGTTATTCTCCTCCCATCAAATCAGTAAATAATGAGATCTGATTTGATTCATCTACCGGATTTTCACAAAGCGCATAACGCAAAGCCATGCGCCATCCGCGTTTATCATTGATCTTTCCAGTGCTTGCATTTGTCATGGTGTAAAGCCACCACCGTTCTTCAGGCTGGAGACCCTTCCAATTGCGAATAGCAGTTGGAATTCCAGCCGGATCGTTATTTTCAACTCCCCAAAGCAAGACCATTAACTCTTTACCAAACAGCTTTTCTACAGGTGTTTCTCCAACTATAAATCTGCCAGTTGGCTTTTTGTCAGCCTTCAGCCTTGCGTTGAACTCAGCTGCAACATCGTTTGACAGCTTAGACCATTTATATCGTGACATCCGGAGTTTTAGCATGTCCTTCCTGGTTATTTTTTGTTCGTCTATATCCCAATGAAAGCGCTCGTAAACCTCAACCTCTGCAGTTGCCTCTTTTGGAACAACCACATAGAAGTGATTCTCGCTTTCCTTTGGATCATAGCCAAATCCATAATAAGTGTTGCTCATTGTATGATTTCCCCACTCTTTATAAGATTGTTCATATCAAATTTGTTCATATCAAGCCATTGCGTGAATAACTCGCCCGTCAAGAACATCAGCTCTTTATAACCAAAGTCAACAATAACTTCAGTTTCCTTAAAGCTGGTATCTCGAACAAGATCTATCAGTGATTGAAGATCTCCTGCCCAATATGGAACACTTGCATTGAACTCAATATAGTGATCCGTATTTGTTTTATTATAAATTTCTGCTGTAGCCCCCTTAATGAGGACCCCATCAAGTTTCGAGAGAAGAGCCAGCTCTTTATAACTCGCTTCAGTATCTCCCATTTGTTTTTTATTGTGATAGCGGTAGGCGAGCGCCTTGCTCTTATCAATCGTTTTAGCCGGTTTGGTACCGCCGCCTTTTGTGACGTAGATACTCTTTTCCTCAAGCAATCTATCCTTGTAATAAACAGCGACTCTTACGTATTTGCTGTCTTGAGGAAGCACAAATTCATCGTTATAGATGCCACCATTTTCTTTAGGTTCGCTACCGTCAGTTGTATATTTCACAACATACTTTGGATTAGTGATCAGCGTCATTACATCGCCATTCGGTGTATTCCTTTGCCCATATTTAATTGGAACACTACCTGTGAACTCAACGACATCACCGGTTTTTCTTTCCCCTGTTGGATCAATACAGACGAAGCGAATAGCTGGTTCTGCGGTCACTAAAACCTGATCCATTACTTCTTTAGATGCGGAAGTAGGATCACTGCCGATGTCGTAATAGACCTTGCCGCCGATGCCTCGGATTTTCAAGGTAAATTCCTGGGTCTTTTCATCATATGATGTCTGCTCTACAACAACAGAGGTCGGGTCCTTCTCAAAAGGCCCCTTTACCAGATAACCATTAATTTCTCTCCATTTGTCTTTTTTAATGCAATCCAGTCTCAGGCTTTCAAGCTGGTCCGGATGATACCATTGCCAAGCCACTGTCGTTGCAGCTCTCTCTTTTATTTGGGAGAAGGGTAGTTCTTTGATGGTAAACAGTCTAGCTTCGCACTTCTTGCGAAGGTTCTCCAAGAACTGGTCATCCTTTGAGAAGGCCTCGTATTTAGAACTATCAGTCAAGCAGCTTATGATCTGTTCTTCACCATTAAACTTATTTTCTTTGAATTCAAGTTTAAATTCTGCAAGCTCTATTCCATTCTTGGTTGGATAATAGAGCGCAACAAACGTCTCCCTGATCGTTGAGAATAATGCTTGAATGGCTTTATCCAGTTGAGCTTCAGCTTCTTTATATTGCTGATCAGAAGCGGGAACGCCTTCGTTTGCCATGTTGTCAACGATTTGCTGGATAGCTTTGAGTTTCTTTGAATTGCCATAAAGCTTTTCCATCATGTTGCGCTGTCCGGAAAGGAACATGACTCTATTCTTCAGTGAAATATTGTCATGGAACTTCTTCAGCTCAGGATGCAGATCACTGCCGGGATATGGCTCATAAATGACCAGAGAAATCTTATTCTGATCCAGATCAATTTCATCGATTGCAGGGAGTACATACAGCATTTCATAGCAAACTTTCATCTTAGGACTGAAGTTCTGTTCCAGGATTCGCTTAAGTTCCTTTTTAGCGTTCTCATTAGTGTAACTGTCAACAAGGGTGTTCATCTCGGCAACCATATTCTTTGTGTTTTGGAAATACAGCCTGCCACGATTGTCTTGTTTCATATACCAGCAAAGAGTCTTCAATTCTTCCAGGCTGGATTTGATCTCGTTAATATCTGTATTAGGCGCACTCAAATAACCGAATATTTCCGATTCGGTGAGTCCGAGTAGTCCATGATTTGCTGTGGATAAGGAAGACACGAGGAGAAGCTTTGCAATATCCTGTGTAACTCCTTTGTTCTCAGGCTTTTCTATATCGATAACTTCAGCAATAGACTTGCCATCCTGTGCGATATCATGGTTGATTGCTTCTTCCAGGGAGGGCTTGATCTGGCGAATATGACTCAGCATTTTTTGTTCATTCAAATCAAAGTCAAAAACGTTGATCAAAAAGCTCTCTTTAGCCATACCACTTTCATAGAATTGGCGGACAATCTGGCGCATCAGTTTTATCAGGCCACGTGTTTGTTGGAAATTTTGATTTTCCTTGAAACGGGCATAAAGATCTTTGATTGATGGATGGAATGGATAGGAGTCCTTGATGCCTTTAAAAACGGTTTCTGGAGTGTAGTTTGTGAACCCGAGTTTCTTGCTTTTTTCGACGCTTGTTTTGTAAGCGATGGCAACATCATTGATATTTAATGAGTAATCAAAGCCACTGACATCTTCAAACAGACGTTTCTGCAAAATGTGGTATATCTCATCACTGTTAAGAGCCACAGGCGTTACTTCAATTGCTATTCGGTTCGCTTCGGCTTCAAGTTCACGGAAGCTTGACTGCAATAATTCGCTGCCTGACTCATATGCCGCTTTAAGGTCAGAAAAAACCAGGCATACATTCGCCAACTGTTCCTTACCTAAAGCTGTGAAAAGGTTTGAGAGCGCAGTCATGGTGACTTTGCTAAGGTCAGAGTTGCCCACCATTATTGACTTAGCATTTTCCAAATATGGAGGAAGCTCATCCAGCAAGATGAGAGTCTTTTGGCCATTGAGCAGTTCAACCCATGACTTTTCACCAGGTGCCTTAAGAGGGGAATAATAGTCCTTGAAGAACTCCTTCTTTCCGAGTTGTTCTGCAATGCAACCCCAAATCCCAAAATCAGCATTTTCTCTGCCAGAGAACGAAACGACTCGGATATCACCGATTCCTGCATATGTAGGTCCGAGGAGATTTTCCCTTATCTCAGGATTCTGAGCCAACAGGGCAAGCGCTAACATGCTATGAGTTTTACCACCACCCATAGCCTGTGTCAGCTTAATAACACCGGTGTCAGATTCGCCTTTAAAGCGAGCAAATGCAGTATCAAATAAAACTGTCATACCTTGAGTTTGGAAGTTTTCTCCGAAGAATTTATGTGCATCAATTCTATTTTCTGCAAGATCAGTGAGGTTCAGTACATCCTCCCTGGCAGTATCAGAAAATACATTTTCTCTTGGTTTTAGCATTTCATTAATTGTACGCATCGTTTTCATCCTCTCAAAATTAATCGAACTTAGTTGAAGCAATTTACCAAATATATTCAAGAGTAATTATCAAGCATTGTGGCTATTTCTTGATTACCAATGTATCTGTTTAAGATGAAGACTTGTATTCATCTTCATTGATTTCTACATCTGAGGATTTACTGTCAATAATCTCCATCATGTCGCAAATATCGCATTTCAAAGCCTGGCAAATTTTGATAATAACCTCCGTATTAATATTCTCGTTTCGCCCAATTTTCGCAATTGTTGAAGGGCTAATGCCTGCCATCTCTCTTAGGTCTTTTTTTTTCAAGTCTCGGTCGATTAGGAGCTTCCAAAGTTTTTTATAGCTTATAATCATTGCCCTTCACCTCTATTAGGATTGATATCACAAATTCATACATATGTTAATTATAACCAACCCTCTTTGACATAGCAATAATAAGTTTGCGAAATCGTAATAATAGTATGGTAAAAAGTATTTTTATAATAAAAAAGCCGATCAGATGTTGGTCTGTCGGCGCTATCAATTATGACGAAATTGATTATTTTCGTTCCACAAACCATTTTCCAAGGTTTGTTCCGCTGATATTTGGACTACGCTCAAAGGAAAGATAACTCTGATGACCATTGATTTGGACTGTATAACGGTCACCTTGACCACCAGCTTTCAGCGCTGCTGCAGGACGAACATCCAGGATTTTTTCGATGGAATATTCACGGCCATCTTCCCAGCGGAGGCGTCTTGGGAAAAGATTCCCGTCTTCAGAGAATGAAGCAATAACAGCAACATAGACCTTAGCCTGTGAAGTCACGTGTCCTCACCCCGATCCGAAAGGTGTTTTAGGAAATTGCTGTTGGACTGGATCGGAGATTCGATCAGCCAGCCTTTTCGCTTGAGAATCCGAAATTTGAAGTCAAGCAGTTCAGGAGGTACTTCCAGTTCCTTGGCAACAGAGAAGAAGAAGGTGTCCTCACTGAGTAGTTCTGTGACTTCATCATCTTCCAGTAGGTATTCAGCAGCGAACAGATTGGCTTCATACTCCATCTGAGAGGATGTATCATACAATGCAAAATCATGGAAAGCCCTCATCTTTGCTGCTTCATGATGAAGGACAGCATGACCGATTTCATGGGCTAGGATAATCCGTTGGATTGGCTCCGCCAGGTCGCTGTTGATGGTGATGTGCTTTTTCCTTGATTGTCGCAGAAAAAAACCTTTGCACGATTTCTCCGTACGGCCAAGCGGCATTACTTGAACGATGATCCCCATGGCTTCAGCCAGCTTCCAAGGATCTGGCTCATCATATTTTCGCATTATGCGGGATACTTCCCGGCAAATTATCTCTATCGACATGTAATCACCTTCAAATGATATAAAATCAAATACTCATCCCACTAACGAGCCCTCACGATCATTAAATCAAAGTGTTGGTACAAAAATACGGACAGTGAATGATGAAATGATCTGATAGTTGGATATGAAGAACGAATAAATTTTTAATCCGTTTCCTTTTTTCGGCCATAAGTTTTCCGGGCTTCTTCCTTACACTTCAAATAAGCCTTCATGACGGCTTCAAAAAAAGCATCCTTAGCTTCCTGATCCAGAGCTCCGCCAGCAAATAAGGCCACATTCTGCTCTAGAAGAACATCCATCTCTTTGGCTGCCTTTGGTCCCAGCCGTTCCCGAGCTTCCTCAATGTAGGGAGCTTTTTCTATGCCGTATTTTGGGTCCGTGATCTCATCATTGAGCAGATAGTCTACGGATACCTGAAGTGCTGCAGCCAACTTTCTGGCGATATTTCCACGAGGCTTGGTGTCCGTTGTTTCGTATGCAGCAATGGAACGTTTTGAAACGCCGACAAGCTCACCCAGTTGCTGCTGATTGAGCTTCAATTCCTCCCGAGCTTCTTTGATCTTCTCTGAGAAAGTTTTCATTTCCTTGCCTCCCGTAATGAATATAACTTCATCAACTTCATTTTTGTATTGACTATTCTTCATTAGCCTGTTAATATTGAGCTACAAGATGAAGTTATCTTCATTATAACTTCGCAAACTTCATCTGTCAATGAAGAAGTTTTAGAAACCCTTGAAAGGAGTGGCTTTTTATGAGTAAGGACCGTGCAATTCTGCATAGTGACTTGAATAGCTTTTATGCATCCGTAGAAATCATGCTGAATCCAACACTGCGAGATAAAGCCATCGCAGTCTGCGGATCAACAGAGGACCGCCATGGCATAGTCCTGGCCAAATCCGAAAAAGCCAAGAAAGCAGGCATTAGGACAGGCATGGTCAACTGGGAAGCCAGACAGAAATGTCCAGGTCTCATCATGGTTCCGCCGCAATATGAGCAGTATCTGAAATACTCAAAGCTTACCCGGGAGATCTATCAACGCTATACGGATCAGGTTGAGCCCTATGGCATGGATGAATGCTGGCTGGACGTGACCGGCAGTCTAGGCGTCTGTGGAAGTGCTCTCTCCATTGCGGAGGAGATCCGGCGCACAACCCAAGAGGAGTTAGGTCTTTCCGTCAGTATCGGCGTGTCCTATAACAAGATCTTCGCTAAGCTTGGCAGTGACATGAAGAAGCCGGACGCCATCGCGGTCATCAATCGCTGTGACTATCAAGACAAGGTCTGGCCGCTGCCGGTATCTGATCTCTTCTATGTAGGACGAGCAACGGACAAGAAACTTGCCCGCTACGGCATCCGGACCATTGGAGAGCTGGCCAGAGCACCCAGGGATTTTCTAAAGAGTACCCTCGGAAAGAACGGTGAAATGCTTTGGTTCTTTGCCAATGGCGAGGATTTATCCCGAGTCATGCCAAACGACTTTCAATCACCGGTGAAATCCATCGGACATGGCACGACCTGCATCTCAGACCTGGAAACCAATGATGAGGTTTGGAAAGTCATGCTCCACCTGATCCAGGATATCAGCCATCGGCTGCGTGTACATGACATGAAAGCCAATGGCGTCCAAATCACAGTGAAAGACAATACCCTATCCTATCGTCAATATCAGATGCAGTTGCCCATGGCGACCCAAAGCCCCATGGAGATCGCCTCAGCGGCACGGCTTCTGTTTGAGAATAATTACGACTGGCATACATTTGTGCGGGCAGTAACTGTTCGCGCCATCAACCTCGAACCCAAATTCATGCCACAGCAGCTGATGCTCTTTGATGATGCCGCCAGACGGGCCAGGCTGGAAAAACTGGATGATACCATCGAGATCATACGAGGTCGCTTTGGAAAATGGTCCATCTATTCAGCCTCCCTGTTAGGCACTATGAAAACATCTGGAGACAGCAGTCATGAGGTCATCATGCCCGGCATCATGTACGCCTAGTACAGGAGGGATACCCAATGAGAACCGTCCAGATCAAATGCAATCGAGAAAGAAGACTCTTTGACACCATAGAAGGCTCAAAACTGAAGATTCTGATCAAATGCAGCAATACCAAGGTCTGCCCCTACAAAGCAGACTGTCTGAGAACCACCGAGATCGTCCTTGGGGCAGAGAAAGAAGCCTTTGACGAATTCTACAAAGCCATCAACTGCCCCCACTGCGGGAAACGGCTTTTCGATGTCTCCACTGACAGCGTAGGCATTGTCACCATCAAATGTGAGATGTGCGGAAAAGTCGCAACCATTCCGGTCATCGCAGACCAGGGATAAACTCATTATCTGATTATGGAGCACCGGCGCACTTTTCGAAGTAGCGACCACCGCACAAGCAGGGAATGAACAACTGAATATCAATCGATACCGAGCACCGGAGCCGATTCACTGAGCTACCACCGCCGGATGATTACTCAATTGAGAGGATCATCCGGCCTTTTTTTTCAGTAATCAGCTTTTTGGCAGTGCACCACCAATGACAGGCTCCCCGCCAAAAGGAGCCTGTCATGTTTATTTCCAGCCAAATGAATAGAGCTGGCTTTCTCTTCTCACCGAGATGCCGCAGCCCGCCGCCTCCTTCTTGTTCGCCGCTAACAAGCCAACAACGAGAAGGAGAATGAAAATGAAAAAGATTAATCTGCGGGACGTATACCCGTTTTATGAGAATGACTGTTATGTCATGGTCGATGATGAGATCGCCGAGATCTTCGAAGAATCCAAACGCAAAGAGCAGAATTACCAGAGAAAAGTCTATTGGAACAAGGCACATTATTCACTGGATCGGGATGACGGGATTGAGCATGAAGCAATTTTTGTCTCCATGTCACCCTATGAGATCTATGAGCGGAAGATGACGAAGCAGGAGCTGTATGCAGCCATCGCCAAGCTGCCGGATATCCAGGCCAAACGAATCTACGCCTACTATTTTCTAGAGATGACCAAGACAGAGATCGCCCGAGCAGAAGGCGTCAGTGTTATGGCTGTCTGCAAGTCCATTACCCAAGGACTGAAGACTTTAGAAAAAGAATTGAAAAATTTTGAGGAATAGGGTTTATAAATGACCTTCAAATCTCATGGCTTATGAGAGGGACTTTTATCTTCTCATAAAATCGATCTTTGACAAGTTCATATAGGAGAACCGGATACTTTTGGTGCACGAGCCGGAAGGACAAGCCAGGCAGCAGGTACGCCATGACCTTCGTTTAAGAAGAGAGCGAGACATACCCATGCTGCAGGTCGATCTTGGCAGATCGGCTGGCCATGACCTTGTGCATCAGATAATGATACTTCCGTATAGTCACAGTCCGAGCGTGATCAAACCGTCGCAGGCAATGAGTACGGCCCGCCATCAGAATGGAGGGAGGTGAAAGTCCTATGAGAGCGTAAGCCCACGCTTGTCCGGTCCATCCAAAGAACCAGAATCAAATACAGCAGCCGCACTGCATTCAGGCATTCTTAATGATGCTTCATCCTACGCGGTGCGGCTGCTTTGATTTTCATGTCAATTTTATTGATGGTTATATTCCACTGCATCGACAACATTGTCGCATGAAACCGAAACGTGATACCCTCACCTTAAGTTCATCATCCCTGCAGAATTAAATAAAACCCCTGCATTCATCCTGGACATACCAAACCGCCGGGGCGCTTTTACCGACGGCTTGGTATATTCAGGAGATCCATCCTGAGAAAGAAAGGAGAAAACGAAAATGACAACCGAAAGAAAATTCACCATCGAACCATCAAGATTTATTCATGCTGAAGAAGTCGCAGAGATTTTAGGTGTGTCGGTATCCTCTGCGTACCGGATCATCAAGCGTCTTAACAATTCTCTTAAGGACCAGGATAAAATCACCGTGGCCGGTAAGATCAGCAGACGCTATTTTGAAGAGAAAGTGATGCTGTAAATTCTAAACACGTAAAGCCACATGACACGAGATTTCATGGTTCAGTGCTTTGCGGCCAGAGAGGGTGATGCTATGCCAACCTATAAAAATGAAGCCACCGGCAGCTGGTATTGTGCCTTTTACTATACCGACTGGTTAGGCAACCGAAAAAAGAAAAAGAAGGAAGGCTTTAAAACCCAAAGAGAAGCCAAGACTTTCGAACGACAATTCATTGAGAAGGCGGAAGCCAGTCCCGACATGTCCTTTGGCACCCTGGTGTCCATCTACATGGAGGATTGTAAGACACGGCTCAAGCCAACCACCTACAGTGGCAAGGAATGCCTCATCAACACAAAGCTGCTGCCTTTTTTCGAAGAGATGCCCATCAACAAAATTGAACCCGCAACGATTCGCAAATGGCAAAATACCTTGATGGAGGATGAGAGCGACTATTCACAAACTTATTTGAAAACCATCCACAACCAGATCTCCGCCATTTTTAACTTTGCCTCCAAGTATTATAAGCTTCAAACCAACCCTGCCAGAGTGTGCGGCAGCATGGGTAAGAAAAATGCAGAGTCCATGTTGTTCTGGACTGTAGAGGAATTCAGAAAATTTCTCCCCTTTGTCTCTGATAAGCCAGTTTCAAAGCTGGCCTTTGAAATCCTGTTTTGGACGGGTATCCGATCGGGTGAATTGTTGGCATTGACCTTGAACGATTTTGACTTTGATGCCAAAACATTGTCTATCACAAAAAACTACGCTCGCCATGAGGGCGAAGATCTGATCATGGAACCCAAGACACCCAAGAGTCGCCGCCTGATCGCAGTGCCAACCTTTCTCTGTGCTCTGGTCCAGAAATACGCCGAGCAGCTTTATGATTACGAACCAAACGAAAGGCTTTTCCCGGTGACCAAATCCTATTTGCACAGTGAGATGACACGAGGGACGAAGAAATCTGGCATCAAACGCATTCGCGTACATGATCTGAGACATTCCCATGCCTCCATGCTGATTGAGGAAGGTTTTTCAGCCCTCCTGATCTCAGAAAGACTGGGACACGAAAGCATAGAAACAACGCTTCAGACCTATTCCCACCTTTATCCCAATAAGCAGATCGAGGTCGCCAATCGCTTGGATCAAATGAATAAACCAGATAGTCCAATTGAATAATTACAAAAGGACCTGTAGTACGCTTTTAGTACGGTCACCAAAAAGCAAACCCTGAAACCAAGTTATATCAATGGTCTCAGGGTTTTTAACTGCTATTCCCACTCTATAGTGGAGGGTGGCTTACTGGTAACATCAAGGACAACCCTGTTAATTCCCTTAACAGCATTACAAATTCTCCGAGACGTTCTATCTAATACATCGTAAGGAACACGCACCCAATCAGCAGTCATTCCATCTGCAGATTCAACTGCACGAAGAGCAACCACTTCAGCGTAGGTTCTTGAATCTCCCATAACTCCTACGGTCTTAACTGGCAAAAGAATACAGAAAGACTGCCACACTGTAGGATAGAGGTCACTCTTTGAAAACTCTTCTCTAAAGATTTCATCTGCAGCTCTTAATGTCTCAAGACGTTCTTTTGTAAGTTCTCCCAAGCATCTCACTGCCAGGCCAGGACCAGGGAAAGGCTGTCTATTAACGATATCGTCTGGAATTCCCAATAATGTACCTATTGTCCGCACTTCGTCTTTAAAAAGATCGCGCAGAGGTTCAAGAACCTTTAGTTTCATATCATCAGGCAATCCACCAACATTATGATGGCTCTTAATGACAGAAGCACCTTTTCCTTTTTGACCGCTCTCAATAACGTCTGGGTAGAGAGTTCCCTGAAGAAGCCATTCTGCATCCTCAACTTTAGCTGCTTCCGCTTCAAAAACGCGTATAAAGGTCTCCCCTATTATCTTTCGTTTTCGTTCAGGATCGGTAACACCCTTTAGGGCTTCCAAGAAACGATCACTAGCGTCCACATAATGCACATTAAGATCTAATTGCTTATATTGCTCCAAAACTCGCTCAGCTTCCTGATACCTTAATAAACCATTATTAACAAATATACATTCGAGACGATCACCAATAGCCTTTGCAGTCAACACAGCAGCGACAGTTGAATCGACTCCGCCAGAAAGACCACAAATGACTCTAGTATTCTGGGTCGTCTTTTTTATATCCTCAACCATGGTATCAATCCAGTTTCCAAGATCCCAATCTCCAGTACATGAACAAATATTGAAAAGGAAGTTGGAAAGAATTGCCGTTCCGTTCTGCGTATGAGCAACTTCAGGATGAAACTGCAATCCCCAAATATGTTTTTCTTCCATTGCGAAGGCTGCAGGAACCCCACCATCTGTTTCTGCCAAAAGCTTTGCCCCATCTGGAAGTTTGGAAATATGATCACCATGACTCATCCATACTTCAAATGTCTCAGGCACACTCTTCAAAAGCAAAGAATTCAACTCTTTCAGAGAAATGGCTGTTCGCCCATACTCCCGGCTTACTCCGGAATCGACATGCCCACCTAAAAGTTTTGTCAAAAGCTGCATTCCGTAACATACTCCCAAAATAGGAACACCAATATTAAAAAGATCTGCAGAAACAGTTGGGCTGCCTTCTTCCATAACGCTCTGAGGTCCACCAGATATAATAACGCCACGAGGCTGACGTTGACGAATATCGTCAACAGAGGTATCCCAAGGCAATATTTCGCTATGCACCTTCAGTTCCCTTATTCTTCTAGCTATCAGCTGTGTGAACTGAGAGCCACAATCAAGAATCACTATATTATCCATTTACATTCCTCCGAAAAAGAGCAAAATTCTCAAGGTAAATTCGTACTTCAATTATATTACCAGAAAGAGAAAAGAGGGAAAAGAAAAGCCTCCACTTTCGTGGAGGCTTTTCTTCATATTTATATTTTGTCGATTGCTGATATTCCTAATACATGCCTTCCATTCCGCCCATGCCACCCGGGCCACCCGGCATTGGAGTAGCACTCTTAGGTTCTGGTTTGTCAGCAACAATAGCTTCAGTGGTCAGAACCATAGCTGCAATGGAACCAGCATTCTGCAATGCGCTGCGTGTAACCTTTACAGGATCAATAATTCCGGCCTCAATCATGTCAACATATTCGCCGGTAGCAGCATTTAGACCATTACCAGTCTTCAAGCCGCGAACTTTCTCAACAATGACATCGCCCTGATATCCAGCATTCTGAGCAATAAGATGCAACGGAGCTGTAAGGGAACTCAACACAATTGTACCGCCAGTTTTCACATCGCCGGCAAAATCCTCAAGATATGTCTCAAGGGAAGCAAGGCAGTTGATTATAGCAACACCGCCACCTGCAACGATTCCTTCCTCAACAGCAGCTCTTGTAGCGTTAAGAGCATCTTCAATACGATGTTTGAGCTCTTTCTGCTCTGTCTCAGTAGCAGAACCAACCTGAATGACAGCTACGCCGCCAACAAGCTTAGCAAGGCGCTCCTGAAGTTTCTCTTTGTCATAATCGGAAGTAGAATCTTCAAGCTCTCGTTTGATCTGAGCAGCTCTCTTACGAATTTCGTCTGGGTTGCCTGCACCCTCAACGATAGTTGTCTCTTCTTTTGTAATGCGAACTTTTTTGGCTTTTCCGAGCATGGAGATATCTGCACTATCAAGTTTGATGCCGATATCTTCACTAACAACCTGACCGCCGGTTACAATGGCGATATCGTTAAGCATTGCCTTACGACGCTCACCAAATCCTGGGGCTTTAACGGCTGCAACCTGCATTACGCCTCTCAGTTTGTTAACTACGAGAGTTGCCAAAGCTTCTCCCTCGATGTCCTCAGCAATGATCAAGAGAGGTTTACCTGTCTGAACAACTTTTTCGAGAATAGGAAGAAGGTCTTTGATATTGCTGATCTTGCCATCGTGAATAAGAATATAGGCATCATCAAATGCTGTTTCCATTCTCTCAGGATCAGTTACCATATAAGGGCTGATATATCCTTTATCAAACTGAAGTCCTTCGACCATTTCGAGAGTGGTTCCTACGGTCTGGCTATCTTCTACTGTGATAACTCCATCCTGCCCCACTTTATCCATAGCTTCAGCGATAAGCTGACCAATAGCAGAATCATTGGCGGAAATAGAAGCTACCTGAGCAATTTTGTCTTTATTTTTAACGGGAATAGCCATCTTTTTCAGCTCATCCACGACGAAATCGATAGCTTTGTCAATTCCCTGGCGCATAAGCATACCGTTAGCACCAGCCGCAACGTTTTTCATACCTTCACGGATAATTGCGCGAGCCAAAACTGTAGCTGTTGTGGTACCATCTCCAGCTACATCATTTGTCTTGGAAGCAACTTCTTTTACAAGCTGAGCTCCTGTATTTTCAAAAGGATCTTCCAATTCGATTTCTTTCGCAATGGTAACACCGTCGTTGGTAATTGTGGGAGATCCAAATTTTTTCTCAAGAACAACATTACGTCCTTTAGGACCAAGTGTTACACCAACAGTATCAGCTACTTTATCAATACCACGCAGCATTGCATGGCGTGCTTCTTCACTAAAAGTAAGGATCTTCGGCATTTTTATTTTCCCCCTTAATAGAGATCTCGTTCTCGACTCTTACTTCTCAACGATAGCGAGTACATCGCGCTCGCTGAAAATGACAAATTCGTCTCCGTCAAGCTTTACTTCAGTTCCAGCATATTTACTAAAAATAATGCGATCGCCGACTTTAACTTCAAGAGGAAGCTTCTGTCCGTTTTCAAGAACCTTACCGGTTCCCACTGCAATAACTTCTCCCTCCTGGGGTTTTTCTTTTGCAGTGTCTGGAAGAACAATGCCTCCCTTTGTTTTCTCTTCCTGATTGATGACCTTAACGACAAGACGATCACCAAGTGGCTTTAAATTCATTCGAGAATCCCTCCCTAAAAGATAAATATCTCTTTTAACATATTAGCACTCAATGTCATCGAGTGCTAACCGAACGGCTTAGATATTAATTGTCCTGCTTTTGAATCTCAAGGATGGTTAAATGTAATTAGCTGAATTTATTCTTGATAATCCATCATTTCCTCGTTATTTCTCCTATATTCTTACTTTTAAATTCTTTTAAAATACTAAACCAGTGTCCATGAGGGGTTAGGCGCTAACAAAAGATCTGATATATCCCCTTTTTGATATCTATTGAAGGCAGCTGCTGCAATCATTACAGCATTGTCAGTGCAACGAATTGCTGGAGGAATAAAAACCATCCAATCCTTTTTTTTCATCAGAGCCTCTCTCAATCCTCTATTAGCTGCAACGCCACCAGAGATAGCAACTTTCCGAATACCTGTAACTTCGACCGCCCTTTCTAGCTTGGTCATAAGGGCTTCCACTGCAGCTTTTTGAAATGAAGCGCATAAATTTGCCACTGGGAGTTCGACTTTCTTCTCTTTCAAATCATTCACAGCCCACAACACCGCTGTTTTCAAACCACTAAAACTAAAAGCAATTTCATTACTGGATTTTAACGGGACAGGAAAAGAAAAGGCTTTAGGATCGCCTTCGTGAGCGAGTGAATCGATCACTGGCCCCCCAGGATATCCCAAATCCAATAGTTTGGCCACCTTGTCGTAAGCTTCCCCCGCAGCATCATCACGAGTAGCACCTAAAAGACTGTATCTGCCAAAATCTTCTACCAAAACTATCTCTGTATGTCCTCCTGAAACAATAAGACAGATAAAAGGTGGAACTAGGTCAGGAGATGCTACAACGTTTGCAAAAAGATGTCCCTCAAGATGGTTAACGCCAAGAAGGGGCAACTTCCATGTCTGAGCCATAGCCTTTGCAGTCATAACCCCTACCATCAAAGACCCCATCAAGCCGGGACCTGCTGTGACTGCAACAAGAGAAAGCTCTTGAGCCGGTTTAGTTATGCCGGCATCGCCTAATGCTTTATGAACAAGAGGCAAAATAGCCTCCAGGTGCTTTCTCGACGCAAATTCAGGCACAACCCCCCCAAAAGGGGCATGATCTTTAATCTGGCTCGATATTAAATCAGCCTTTACGTTCCGCTGTCCTTCCAATATAGCAACAGCAGTATCATCACAACTACTTTCTATTCCTAATGTTAAAAAGCTTTTTTTCACCTATTGTCACCTCTTTGGTACATTGAAAACCCCGGTGTATTGCTCATATGAGAGTTCTACATTTCGTCCTTTAATCACATATTTAGATGGAACCGAAAAAGCTAACGTTCCAATTGTGTCGGGAGGCAAATCACCCATAGCCATAAAATCTTTATTCGTCAAAATATCCTTTGGATCGACGTTATGAGTGCCAACTTTTATATTTTCTGGAGAAAAATCCCATCTTTTTATGGTCTTATAGCGCATAACAAAGAGTGCTCTGTTTCGCAATTCTTTATTTGAAAAATGGCTGGCGTGCCATTTTAACCAATCAGGAGCATGCGGATCAGAAACAATCCCTTTAGAAAGAGATTCATCAACATAAATAAACGCAACTTGAGCTCGCGCCCCAATGACCATGTCTCCCAACGCTTCTCCCTCTATCCAAATTACAGTTGTTCGTTCATCAATTTTTTGTTGCAGAGTATCGGCTGCGCTTGCAGGCATGCTTGAACAAAAAATAGAGATAGCTAAACACAATAGAAAAGCAATTTTTTTCCCGCAGCGCGTTGTTCTATTGATCATTATGAGAATCTCCCTTCTGGTCTGTCTCTTTCTTTTTTGTAAATGCTCCTCGCAACCACTGCCATTCATGAAATTTAAAAAGCAATGTTCCCACACCATAAATCGCCGCACCCAGAATCATTACAGCAAATAGCCAGCTGCATCTTACAATAAGGCTCTCCTCAATGGGAAAAGGATAGAGAGCTTTAAATTTCAATAACGCAGCTGTCATAATTCCTAATATGGTCCCCATCCGAAATGTCCACTTCATACCCAAAATTTCTAATGGATGATTAATTCTCCGAGCTAAAAGATATCCACCAACAAAAGAAGAGAAGGTGAATCCTAAAGACGCAGCAAGAGCCAAACCGGCAAATCCCATAGGCTTAACAAGAATAAGACAGAATATAACATTGGAAACCACGCTCGACAATGTTACAAGTAAAGCTGAACGGGGGGTGCTCTGTGCATAAAGTCCCCTGAGAAGAACAGTTGTACAAGCCATTCCAGGTAGTCCCCAAGCATACATAGCCAAAGCAACTCCTGTTGCATGCCACGCCCAAGCGTTAAAGGCTCCCCTAAAAAATAATATATTAACCACTTCATCAGCAACGAGAACAAGACCCACTGTAACAGGAAGAACCACAAAAAGAGCAAACCGTACCGCATCTCGCATTGTCTCTCGAAACTCCTTTGTATCGCCAACCGCACAACGAGAAAGTTCCGGCAAGACTGCCTGAGATATGGCAATTACAAAAAGTCCTAAAGGCAATTGGATAACTCTATTGGCATAATTCAAAACAGAAATAGCCCCATCCTGAAGAAAGGATCCTAACATACGACTTATAACGGGATTGACCTGATTCAACGATAATCCAGCGGCATAAGGAAAGAAAAGTTTCATTACTTTTCGAAGTTCAGGATCTTTGAATCGAGGCTTTTCCGGCAAAAGCATTATCCCTTTGAATCCACTCCAAACCCATTGGAGAGCCATTTGACAAAAACCTCCAGCCAAAACGGCAATAATAAGTGTCCATATTCCAAAACGAGAGGCCATTACGAGAAGAATGATGAGATAGACAATATTGCTCAGCGCAGGTGCTATAGCTGGAACAAAATAAGAATCAAGACTATTAAGAACCCCCATAGCTAAAGCAGCAAGCGAAACAAAAATTAAAAAAGGGAACATCCATCGTGTCATAGAAATTGCCAAAGAGGCTTTGACAGGGTCGAAACCTGGGGCCATAATTTTGACAAGATAGGGAGACAAAAGGACTCCCCCTAACACAACAGCTGAACCTGCCAGAAGGAGAATGCATAAAGATTGCCGCGCTAAGTTCCTAGCCTTGTCTTTTCCTTTTTGAAGAAGAGTCTGGGAAAAAACAGGCACAAACGCAGCCGAAAGAGCTCCCTCTGCCAGCATTTGTCGAGATAGATTAGCTAACGTATATGCAATATAGAAGGCATCAAGTTGACTTGATGCCCCAAAAATAGCAGCTGTTACAATTTCTCGCGCTAAGCCTAAAATTCGGCTAGCAAAAGTTCCAACCATCATTACTAGAGCGTGTTTAACCATTCGGGAAACACGAGAGGACATGAAATACGCCTCCTGAAAAAATTAGCAAGAAATGAGGTGCTTTCTTTGAGTTCTATTATACTTTGGGGTATTGGCAACCCCCTTTTTGGCGACGACGGTGTCGGTCCATTTGTTGCTGACGCGCTACGAAAAGAAGGACTACAACGCTCGATAACCGCTATTAATTGCGAAACTATGCCTGAAAATTATGTTGCTGATTTAAGACGGAAAAGTCCAAACACACTTCTCATCATTGATGCTGCCGATATGAATCTTGCTCCTGGTTCTCTTCGGCGCATTCCTTTTGACATGGTAGAAAATATCAGCTTCAGCACTCACGGCTTACCGTTAGGAATGCTTCTAGGAGATTTAGTGCAAAAGATCTCTGTCATCTACATAGGAATACAACCATCAAACCAAGATCTAGGGGCTCCTATATCAAACGAAGTAAAAAAGGCCGCTCAAGAGCTTCTCGTAATACTTGGAAAAGAAGATTTTGAAAGTATACCCCTACTTCACCATGAAAACCTGTCACCCAAATAAAATTTTCTTGCAACATCACTCTGGGCAACTTCATCGGGGGAGCCTTCTATTACTATTTCTCCCTGATGTATAAGATAGGTTCGATCTGTAATAGCCAAGGTGTCACGAACATTATGATCCGTAAGCAAAATACCGTATCCTTTAGCTCGAAGACTCAATATAATCTGCTGAATATCGTAAACAGCAATAGGATCTATGCCGCTAAAGGGCTCATCAAGCAATATAAAATCCGGCATTATGGAAAGGCACCTGGCTATTTCGACTCGACGCCGTTCTCCACCACTGAGAGCATACCCAGGAATATTAGCTAAATTAGTCAGGCCAAATTCTTCCAATATGTGGGAAACCATCATATCCATTTCTTTCTTACTCTTTCCCTGTTCTTGGAAAATAACTTCTATATTTTCTTTTACTGTAAGATTTCTGAAAACAGAGGCCTCTTGAGGAAGATATCCCACACCTATACGTGCTCGTCTGAACATGGGGAAGGGTGTAATGTCTCTTGAATCAATCATCACTCGACCTGAGTCAGGTTTAATAAGACCTACAATCATATAAAAAGTGGTCGTCTTTCCTGCACCATTAGGACCAAGGAGCCCCACAATTTCACCCATATGAACATCAATATTCACAGATGAAACTACAGTGCGCCCTTTATAGGCCTTACAAACATTACGGGCCTTAAGAATCTTTGCGCTCATCTTCTGAGTTTCCTTTCTTATCCTGCATCTGAATTGTAACTTGGGGTTTTCCTGATGCAGACATCTTTCCTGACTTCGGAGAGTAAAGTATTTCTTCTGCTCTTAGCGTACGTTCCGGCTGTACCGCGAGAGCATTGCCTCGCACTTTTACCAGATCCTGAGCTTGGGAATAAACAGCGTTAGAACCTGTAATACGAGTTTTTTGTCCATCAGTTCCAGTTATGATAATTACAACATTTCCAGAAGCTTGAATATCCGATGTTTCCCCATTCTTGATTTTTCCTTTTATTGAAGAAGCTGAAAGAAACATTTTCTGCTGACTGTCCTCAAATTTTTTTACTTTTTCTGCTTCAAAAGCAGTTTTACTCACTTTCAGCTCCTGAGCCTCTACAGAACGCGGCCCAATATACCCAGATACGCCTCCTAACAAGGAATACCAACCATTTTCAGAAAGGTCGCCTTCCAAAGTCGTACTCTTAAGATCTACAGGTTCTTGTTCCCATTTTCCAGTAATATGAACTCCACCTAATAGAGTCACGTGGCGATTATCAAGATTTCCCTTTCCAGTAGGAGCCATAATAAGCAAATCAACTCTCTGTATGCGAACGTTGCCATCAGCAGTAAAATCACCTGTTCTAGAGTGATACACCATGCTATCTGCCGTTACATGGGCCTCTACCGCCCATAAAGTACCTGCACAGATACAAAGCAAGGCCAAAATAGTTAAAATTTTTACATGCCTGAGGCTTTTTTTCATATACCTTACACCGTCCCCGTAAAAGATACGACGTAAAAACGCCGCAGTTATTCTACATTATATCTGCTATTGGAAGAAGCTCTCTATTAGGACTTCTTCTTTTCTTGAAATTTCCACTCTAAAGCCTCTATGGCATCGTCAACAGTAGAAGATGAAACAACGCATGTCACAGCACTTTCCGTTGCTAAAATCATATCAATATTTATGCCTTTATGAGCGAGAGCAGAAAAAACCTTTGAAGGAAGTTTTATATCAGTTCCATCAATCAAAACAGATACCTTCGCGATCTCAGAATCAAAGGTTACCCCCTGCGCTCCAATTTCCATAGACACAGCTCGGCAAACACGTATTGCTCCCTCTATTCCACTCTTTTGAACTAGAAAAGCAATATCATTAACTTGTCCTCTCATAACGCTCTGAACAATCATTTCCACTCTGATTTCAGCATCGGCAAGGGCAGAAAACAAAGAAGCAGCTATACCTGGAATATCTGGAACCCCCAACAGGGCAACTTTGGCCACATCTAAGCTTTTCTGAATCTGACTGTTAGTTTTCTTTTTGGCAGTTATTTTAAAAACCTCCCCTCAAAAGTGTAGATTTAAAGCACGCTTAAGCCTTCACGCTCTTCACTAAGAACAAAAAAACGGGAGCGAATACCGTATCGTGAAAAGATGGAGCACATATGTCTGGCAACGTCTCCTGCAACTTCTTCTGTAAAGGCTATCATACTTGGGCCAGATCCGCTAATGGCAACTCCGAGACAACCGGGAGCATTAGAAAGTTCGTTAAGTATATCTTCTCCACCAGGAAAAAGGCGAGCTCGAAAAGGCTGATGTAACCGATCCCCCATAGCCCAAGGTAAATTGTTCCAATTGCCGGTACTCCACGAAGCAGCAAGAAGGGCTGCTCGGCTTATATTATAAACAGCATCTTTCAAAAATACTTTTTCGGGAAGGGCATCTCTGGCACTTTGTGTACTTACGCGCACATCAGGAACAGCGACAACAGCAAATATGTTTTCAGGTAAGGGGGGCAATTTAACAAACCTGACATTTTCTTCATCAATGCCGCTCACAACCATACCTCCCATACAACAAGGAACGACATTATCCGGATGTCCTTCAAGCTGAACCATTAACGGCAATAATTCTTCTTTAGGAAGAGGAGCTTCTCTCAACACATTAGCAATAGCTATACCAGCGACAATCGCTGTGGAAGAACTTCCCAATCCTCTAGCCATAGGAATAGCATTTAAAGAACACAGGTCAAGGCCAGGTGGATCTATTCCCCATTTTTTACAGGCATACTCATAACTCTGGACAAGGGCATTGTTATCTTGGCATAACTCTCCGCTACCTTCCCCTATTACTTCAATGTTATATGAGCCTGATTTTAAAAAACCTTTAACATCGAAAAAGTTGTATAGCGTTAATGCCAACCCTAACGTATCAAATCCAGATCCTAAATTAGCACTTGAAGCCGGAACTTTTACTCTAAAAAGCCTCATAGTCCTAAAACTCCCCCCAACGCTTCAATTGTGCCATCGACAGCAATAGGATCAGGCAATCCCTTGAGAGGAGCATCGGGGTCCTTTAAACCATTTCCAGTGAGGATAAGAACAATGCGCAATCCCTGCGGTAGTTTTCCACTCCTCTTCAATTTGAGAAGAAACGCAAGAGGAGCACACGAAGCGGGTTCTGCAAAGACACCATCATGAGAAGCAAGTTCACGTTGAGCCTCAAGAATTTCTTCGTCAGAAACAGAAGCAAATTGGCCACAACTCATTTGAATGGCCTTAATAGCTTTTTCAGCATTTACGGGGTTACCGATTCGAATAGCAGTAGCAACTGTCTCTGGATTCTCCACAGTATATCCACGAACAAGAGGTGCAGCTCCCTCTGCCTGCACCCCCATCAAACGAGGCATAGTATTTATTTTTCCTATCTCTTTGTAGTATTCCAACCCTGCAGCGTAAGCACTAATATTTCCAGCATTTCCAACAGGTAAAACGATCCAATCGGGAGCCACCGACAATTCGTCGCAGATTTCCCAAGCGGCAGAACGTTGCCCCCAAAGGCGATAAGGGTTAAGAGAATTGACAAGGGTAACTTTTTTAGATGAGGCAAGTTCTCTCGCCAAACGTAGAGCTTCATCGAAATTTCCTCGTACAGCAACAACCTTTGCACCGTAAATCAGAGCCTGCGTTAGCTTCCCTAAAGCTACTTTTCCCTCTGGCAATAAGACAAAACATGAGAGTCCCGCAGATGCTGCGTAAGCAGCTGCAGAAGCAGAAGTATTTCCAGTAGAGGCACATATAACGGCATTCGACTTTTCTTCAAGAGCTTTAGCCACAGCCATAACCATACCTCTATCTTTAAAGGAACCACTTGGATTAAGGCCATCAAACTTAGCCCAAAGAGTGACGTCCAACTCACGACTCAAGTTTTTTAAAGGAATAAGAGGAGTATCCCCTTCAAGCAACGTTATACGTGGTGTTACCTGAGTTAGAGGTAGATCCTTCTCGTATCTATATAGTATTCCCTGCCTAGCCATTTTTCGCCCTCCTTAAAAAATAAAAAGCCCACATCTCTCCAAATAGGAGACGATGTGGGCTACACTCGCGGTTCCACTCCATTTCCGGCATAAGCCGGCTCTCTTTCCGCAACAGATAATAGGGTGCGGTTTCCGTGTCTTATCCCTATACTACAGGCTTCGACACAAGCTCCAAGGTGGTCTTCGTTCAGACAATCCGCAAAAAGCTCTCAGCCGCTGGCTTTTCTCTCTGTTCCGGATAAATACAAAACTACTTTCCTCTTCATCGCTCGTACCACAAACAAATTTTACATTTGAGGTAATCTTATATACTTAGTTTATATATCTGTCAAGAAGAGATTTTTTCTAATCTGTAGATGGGCCAGAGTTTCGTTCCGTTTACTTAGGTAAAGTGAAAGAGATAATGAAAAAGGCGGGCACCTCTCCTTTATACTGGTGTTGCTCAAACAACCAAAATAAAGGATATAGGAGGTAAACCCGCCATGACAT